>DAHVFL010000509.1 GCA_027316975.1 Chloroflexota bacterium
GGCCAGTATTTTTGCTCGCCTGGGGCATCCAGGTTGCCCAGGATCACGCCGCGCTGCGGACCGGGGAAGGTTTTATGCACGCTGGCGGTCAGCCAGGTTGCGCCCTCGTGCAGGGGCTGCTGGAACTCGCCACCCGCGATCAATCCGAGCACGTGCGCTCCATCGTAGAGCAGTGGAACATCCTTCGTTTTGCAGAAAGCTGCTACTTCCTCGACCGGCTCCGGGAAGAGAAAGAGGCTCTTGCCCATCACCACCAGCTGCGGGGAGACTCGGTCAATTACTTCGATGGTCTTCTGAGCATCGACATGATAATGGTCTCCGGTCAGAGGTAAATAATGCAGGTTGACCGAGTTGGGTCCGCCCAACTTGAGCGATTGCCCGCGACTCTGGATGCGCCGCCCGAATACGCCCACCGGGCCATGACTGATATGCCCACCAGCATCGGTTGAGTTGGCTACAATGGTATCGCCGCCTCGCAACCAGCCCATCGCAATGGCTGTGTTGGCGCTGTTGCCACTGATGGGGCGCACGTCAGCTTGCCGCGCGCGAAATAGCTCTTTGATCTCGGCAGTCGCCATGCGCTCGATCTCGTCGATGTAGCGCGTTCCCTGGTAATAGCGGTTCACCTTATCGCCTTCGTTGGGATGACCCTCGGCATAACGACCCATGAAGTCGGAAAGTTGCACGCGTCGCACAGCCTCGCTGGGCGTGTTCTCGCTGGCGATCAGGTTGATGGTCTGCGTCTGCCGCCAGGTATTTTGCCTGTCGATGATATTCTCGATGTCGCTGATATCTACTGTCATGTGTGTTTCTCCCTCGTGGTTTCTTTCGTAATGCAAAATCTGTAATTCAGTATACCGCAGGCCCGAAGAAAATGTAGCGTTTCCTGGCGATTTATAACGTTTTCATTGTATATTTACAGGTTATGCGACTATTGCCCAGCTTGTTTATGGAGATAATAGGTCGCTAACGCTTGTTTGTATTCGCGCAGGAGTGGACTATTCGCGTGTTCGATATCGAGAAAGTATAGTTTCTTCTCGTTAACAGGCGAGTAGTCCAGTTCACGAAAGCCGACCTGCTCGAGCAGCTCAATGCCCTCCTCTAGACGACTACGAGCAAAGATTGCGCGGATAGTGACGCCTCGTTCACCCAATTCACGGAACATACTCATCATGCCCCGCATGAGACTGGAACCAAAGGCTCGTTTCTCCCTTAGACGAAAACCCGGCTTGATACCCATCACCACCACGTACACATCAAGCGGATGCCCCGGTTCGAACCGCTGTATCTCCTCTGATCGGATGTCTCTGGGATGCTCCTCTTCCAACAGGATGCGCTTTATTTTTTGCTGCGCAAGAGGTATCATTGAGTAGTACCCCACGATCTCCCCGCCAACCTTGAGTACATGAAAAATAAGCCCATTGGCTCGCCACCATCCTTGGCGCGTTCGTACCTGCTCATCAACCGGTGTTTCTGTCGATTCTCCAAAAATAGCCTCATCGATGGCGACGCAGGCGGCTATCTCCTGCTCTGTCGCCGTTTCAAAACTGGTACTGATCGCTTGCTTAGAGGTGAGACTCTCTACGGCTTTTGTTGGTGACATAGAACTGTTTTCCTTCCGCTCCGCGAGCTTCTCCCGAAGATGTTGCTGAAACCGCTGGACAATGGGCGACGGATTGTAGTGGTCGAGTCGCAACTCATAGATATTTTCGCCGTCTCCAACATCGTATCTCGGTGCGAAGTAAAGTTTCCGAATAAGACGCATCCCATCACTATCTTCTCCACCAAGCGCGAACCCGTAGAGCCTGGTAATCTGCACCTCTGGATACTGCTCGTACCAGAAATCCAAAAAGCTGTGCAGTAATCTTCCAAAGTGTTGTCTATGTTCTGGACGTATAGCGATAGATGCGACATAGCAGGTATACTGGTGTCCAGGCTCGTAAGACAAGACATGTTCGGGGGTAATCTCTGCCTCCTTCATTTCTCCCGTGAGCAGCCGAAAAATGACCTCCTCTCTCATTGGAATAACAGTGAGCGCACCCCAGATATCCTTACGGTTTTCTTTGTTGAAGAGGATGCGGCATGCATGGGGGTTCTTTTGCCACCATGTCCAGGTGGTTGTTGGTGAAACAGAATTCTCGACCCCATACAGTTCTGTATCCAGAACATAAACATAGGGCAAATCGGTTTGTTGAATCCAGTCAGTATCAGCTTGGAACTGCTCTTGCGGCTCTATCGCTTCTGGCTTAGGAGCCTGAGTTAAGAATGGGCTTTTTTGTTGTGAGCTTCCTTTCTGTTTCCTACGGCTAGGCGTTCCGTTCTCTACAAGATCGTCTACCTGTGCTTTATTATAGAGTGCGTCCTGAACACGTCCTTCCGAGAGAATTTTTTCGATGACTCCCTCTCTCACCAAGCGGTAGAAAGTGGACATGGAGATGTTAGCATTCTCCAAAAGAAACTCCACCTGGGCGGCGGTATAACCAGAAGATGGTTCTGTCATTATGTACTCTAGCACCGTGCCTTTCATGTATCTTTCCTCCCAGTATATCATAGCAGGCAGTATTTTGAAAGTTTCATCGCTGAATTGAATTTATGATACCAAAAGTTTCATATCAGTATTATACACGAAACTTTTATTGACATCAATACTTTCATATGGTAATATTGAGAAAGGGACGGCGCGTATTAGTGAAACTCTTAGTTCTATAAGAGGGGATGAGGCTTACAAAGAGATGTTTTTGTAGGGTTAGTTATCGG
>DAHVFL010000050.1 GCA_027316975.1 Chloroflexota bacterium
AAGAATGTACCCTACGGTAAATGGACCGTCGTGAATCTCCGCAAGCACAGCATTATGTACATAGTGGAGGACATTCTCGTGAGACTCTGTTTCGGGGCGAACAGCAAGCAGGTAGCTGCTTTGCTGCATGAGGTGATTAACCTCATCATGCGAGTGATGGCCGAACGGTTGAATGCTATGCATATCTTTCTCCCTGACTTCTGGAATCATCCCCCTGCAAAGGGAATGATCAGGATTGAATAAGAGGCAATTGTGCAGGGTTCCGTCCTATCTGTCCCTGTATGCCCCTTAACAAAGTGTTTGAGCAATCATACTTCGTACAATCACGTGTACAGAAGAAGAACGTATATCTAAGTATACTATATCTTACCTGTCCAGGTCTACGTGTCGCCCCTTACCTCTGACCGAGTTTGACGCCCTCGAGATGCAGCCGCAGCAAATTGAGCGCGGCCAGCGTAGCCAGGCGTTTGTTATCTTCGCGGCTGGCGCGCCAACCGGGACCCATACCCGTCACGACCCCTTCAGGTCCATCAATAGCGATATACGCCGTCCCCACCGGCTTATCCTCCTGCTTATCCGGACCGGCCACACCCGTAATTCCAAGTCCATAATCCGCGCGCATATACTCGCGAATAACACGCGCCATCGCGCGCGCCGTTTCTTCGCTGACAATCCCATAGCGTTCGATAGTTTGGCGCGGCACCCCCAACTGCACCTTCAGGTCAGGACTGTACGACACAATCCCTCCAATGAAGTGCTTCGAACTGCCAGCATGATCAGTGATCGTACTCGAAAGTAATCCGCCCGTCAGCGATTCCATAACTGCCAACCATTGATTGCGTTCAGTCAGATGCCTGCCCACGACGCTTTGCAGCGTCTCTTTATCCACACCAAAAATATGGTGTCCCAATATCTGACGCGCCTGCGCCTCCATTTCCGCCACCAGTTGTTCGGCTCTCTCATGCGTCTCCGCTTTAGCCGTAATACGCACATCAACGGCATCATTCTTAGCATAAGTGGCAATCGTCGGATTGGAATTATGCAGCAGGGCATCCAATTGTTCTTCTACCGTTGACTCGCCCAGACCCCAGACGCGCAGGATACGCGTGAAGATTCGACCACCCGTATAAGCGCTGAGACGCGGCACCACTTCGTGTTCCCACATCTGGTACATTTCGCGTGGCACTCCCGGCATAGCCACGATAATATGCCCCTCCTTCTCAACAATCCAGCCCGGCGCGGTGCCGCGTGGATTGGACAGCGCCTGCGCCGAAGGAATCAGGGTTGCCTGCTTGATGTTGCGTTCCGGCATGGTGGCGTGGCGCGCCGTGAACATGCCGCGCAACTCCGCTTCCAGGCGTGGATCAACCTGCATCGTCTCGCCCAGCAAGGCGCTGATCGACTCGCGCGCCAGGTCATCCTCGGTGGGTCCCAGTCCACCCGTCATAATAACCAGATCAGAGCGTTCCCAGGCGCGGCGCAGTGTTTCTACGATCCTCCCCTGGTTATCGCCCACCTGAGAAACATAATAGAGATCAATGCCCAGAGTCGCCAGGCTCTGCGCAAGATAGGGTGCATTGGTATCAGTGATATGCCCCAACAATAATTCAGTGCCACAGGAAAGTATCTCGGCTCGCATGTATCCTCCACAAACGGGCGTAACAGGCCCCTACGATGCCCAGTGTTTTAATTTCCCCTTATCATATCACGTCCAGTAGCGACGCCCCGTGCGGGCGTTCCGTCCTGTTTAATAAGCGCTCGTAAAAGATGCGCGAAGACGGAACGCCCACACGGGGCGTCGCTACCGATATCAATATATTGTGCTTAGATGCATGGAAATATCAATATGTTGTGCCAAAACCCTTGAATTTCGCGTTTTTACAATGTATACTGTGTTGCGGATGATAAAAAGCGCGCTGCACATTGAATGGAACAAAACGTTCGCGGCATAGATGCTATGTCGCCCCTGTAGTAAATGACAACACGGAAGGAGCCATATTTCATGGCGGAACAGAAGACGAACACGCCTGCCACCCATACAAAGCAAGGCGTTGGCCCCCACGACCCCTCGCACATGACCCAACTGGAGGGCATTCGTCAAAAAGTATTTATGGACAGGTACTCGCTCAAAGACCCCGACGGAAATGCGCTGGAGTTCTATCCAGAACAACTGTGGGCCAGGGTAGCGCGAGGCATCGCCGAGGTGGAAAAAACCGGGGAGGCGCAAAAGCACTGGGAAAAACGCTTCTACGAGGCGCTCACCAATTTCCAATTCGTGCCGGGCGGTCGCATTCTGGCGGGTGCCGGGTCGGGCCACCAGGTGACATTTTATAATTGTATGCCGCCTGACCAGGAAGTGCTGGCAGCAGATGGGTATCGACCAATTTCCGAAATCAAGATTGGCGATCTTGTAGTCACACATCGCAATCATCTGCGACCAGTATTACATAAATTTGAGCGCGAAACTGAGGAAACACTCTACATCATCCGACCTCACAAAGTGGGCTACGATGATTTGCGCGTGACGGGCGATCACAAAGTATACGTTGTCCGTTCAGAGTGGGTCAACAAACACAAGTCGCGTGATGGTCTGCGGTTGCAGCATGAGCCAGATTGGATTCCCGCCAAAGACATTAAACCCGGTGATTACGTTGCCATTGCCCATAACGGTGAGGAATCATCTCCCGAGACAATTTCTCTCCAGGATTACGTTTCAGGATATGAAACGAACGACGGCAAGCTCTTCAAAGCGACAACGCGCGGCTCTTATAGTAACGTAGCTCTCCTGGAGTCTGAGACCCGCGTAGATGTACAACACTCCTTTGAATATGATGGCCTCAAGTGGACGCCAGTCGATGAAATTGCTGTTGAAAATTATGTGGGTACCGTCATGGATATTGAGGTTGAGGAAGATCACTCATTCATCTCAGCCGGAGTTGTGGTCTCAAACTGCTATGTAATACCCAGCCCGGAAGACAGCCGTAATGGCATCCTCGACAACCTCAAATTGATGACCGAGATCATGGCTCGTAGCGGCGGCGTCGGCATCAACCTCTCGACGCTACGCCCGCGCGGCTCCTATATCAAGACAGTCAACGGCACGGCGTCGGGTCCTTGCTCGTGGGCACAGTTGTACTCGGTGGCGACAGGTGACGTAATCCAGCAGGGGGGTTGTTTTGGCCCGGATGAGCGTATTGCTACCGATCACGGCCTGATTCGTGCAAAAGAGCTTGCGTGTCGCCTGGAAGTAGGAGAGTACATACAGGCAAAAACGCATAAAGGCACTCGCCCTATTACTTCTGTGTTTCGCAACGGCATAAAAGATCTTTATGAAGTTAAAACACATCGAGGCTATCGGGTCCGCGTCACACTCGACCACAAGATGGGTGTACTTCGTCACGGGGAGCTTGCGACCATCCCCTTACGCGAACTTCATGAAGGAGATGAAATTTTGCTTCTCCTGGGTGAAAACATAGCGGATAAGGCCCCGCTCGTGCCGCTTTCAGCAAAGCCGTACCAGCGTTCTAAGATGAGTACCACCCTCAATGAAAAGGTGACTTTTCCGGCTCATCTCTCGGCAGAGCTGGCCTATCTGCTCGGTTTTCTTTACGGTGATGGGCATGTGATGCAGGGGAAAAAAGTTACATGGCATGATGAAAAGGGGATTTCTTTATGTGTAGAGAACTCACGACCCGACATTCAGCAACGTCTCATCACTCTAACAAAAGAGCTTTTTGGACTGGAGGCAAAAGTTTATCCAGGTGATGGCGCGTGTTCAGATATTACCATCTTTTCACGCTTGTTGGTAGAATGGATACAAGAAAACGGTCTGCTGAAACAGAAAGCAGCGCATGTCCGGGTTCCAGAAGCAATTTTTCATTCGCCAACTCCTGTAATCTCTGCATTCATCGGCGGCTATTTTGATGCAGATGGCTGTGACCGGGGGAGCAAGGGGGGATATGGATTCGATAGCGTGAGCCGTGAGATGCTGGAAGATATACAGCAATTACTACTCGCGCAAGGTATTGCCTCTCATATTGCCACACAAGACCGGACAAAACAAGGATGGGCCTTTATTCACCGACTGCTCATCACGGGTGCGCAATTCAGAGAGCGATTTAGCAACTTTATTAACTGTCACAAAGACCAGCAACGCCTGGGGTACCGTAGCCATAATAGCAATTACCCAATGGAAGTATGGAATACACCAGGTATTCCTGGCCGCTACTACCAGGGACTGTTTGACTCAACTAAAAAGCGGGTATCACATTACTCACTTGTCCGTGTCCGCGAGCGTGTTGCACCTTCCGCCGGTATAGGTGTACTAGACCGTATCGACGCTCTCTTGAACGTTCTACCTGATACCATTGCCTCGATCACACCCGTCGGTACCTCAGATGTGTACGACTTTGAAGTTGACGATGTGCATCTGCTATCAGGTGGTGGACTCTACACCTCCAACTCGAGGCGCGGCGCGTTAATGCTCATGCTCGACGATAGCCATCCCGACATCGAGGAGTTCATCACCGTCAAGCGCACAGCGGGCAAGATCGAACACGCTAATCTCTCCGTGTGCATCTCCGATGCATTCATGCAAGCCGTCAAAGACGATGCCAACTGGAACCTCATCTGGCAGGGCGAGGTGAAGAAGACTATCCGCGCCCGCGACCTGTGGGACCTCATCTGCACCTCCGCCTGGGAATCGGCAGAACCAGGCATGGTCTTCATGGACAGGTACAACAAGCAGTCGAATACCTGGTATTACGAGGACATTCGCTGTGTGAATCCGTGCGTTACTGGCGATACGCTTATCTATACCGACGCCGGGCTATTTCCGGCCAAAGAACTGGCAGAGCGTGGAACGCCAGTCACCGTAGCATCACCTGATATCGCTATTGGAGAGTTGGTTCCTGTAAGATATGCAGTTGCCCGGAACAGTACTCAAATCACCACGATATCTCCTGGCAGAAGTGTATCGTTCCGTCAAGCAAGCCATGTCTTCCCAACCGGCATCAAACCAGTATATCGACTCCAGACAAAGGAAGGCTACACAGTACGCCTTACTGGAGATCATAAAGTACTCACCTTAGAAGGATGGAAAGCGGCGAGTGATCTTGTCGCTGGAAACAAAATCCATTTACTTCATGGTGAAGGTGGATTTGGCAGCACAGGTAACGAAGATCTGGGGCAGGTATTGGGCTGGCTCATCGGCGATGGCTATCTCAACACACGCCGCAAAGGTGCAGTTACCCTCTCATTCTTTGGAACCGAGCAAAGCATCGCGCCGCGTTTCGCCGATGCTGTCAATCGCCTGGTTGTTGCGCCTGAAGGACAACGACAATACATTGTTGGTATCCAGAAAATTGCCGGGCGTAACGAAACACGTGTTGAGTCAACACGCCTGTTGCATTTAATCGACTCGGAACTACTTGAAAACAAGTTGCAAGTACCGCCTTCTGTCTTGCGCGGCTCACGCGAAATGCAGAGAGGTTTCCTTTCCGCGCTCCTCACCGCCGATGGGTCAGTGCAGGGAACAATGGAGAAAGGTACCACTGTACGTCTGACATCGATCAGCCAGAGTATGCTCGAGAATGTCCAGCGAATGCTGCTGAACTTCGGCATCGCTTCTCACATTTACAAAAATCGACGCGATGCTGGAGTACGTGAATTGCCCGATGGTAAAGGTGGTTCCGCTGCTTACAATTGCCAGACATATCACGATCTCATGATTTCACGCGGCAACCTGCGTGTATTCGCGGAGCAGATAGGCTTCCTCACCGATGAAAAGCAGCACAAGCTTGATGAAGCGCTGACAAAGTTCGCGCGTGGACCATATCGCGAAGACTTCCTGGCAACCTTTGAGAGTCTCACACCCGATGGCGAAGAAATGGTCTATGATCTCTCGGAGCCAGAAGCGCATCTGTTTGTTGGCAACGGACTTACTTTACATAACTGCGGCGAGCAAGGCCTGCCGCCTTTTGGCGTGTGCAACCTTGGCGCGCTCAACCTCTCGGCATTCGTCGTTGATGGCAAGATGGATTACGCGCATCTCGCCGAGATAAGCAAGGTCGCTATGCGCTTCCTGGATAACGTGGTCGATGCCACCGAGTACTTCATCGAGGAAAACCGTGTGGCGCAGCTTGGCACGCGGCGCACAGGGCTGGGAACGATGGGATTGGCCGACGCGCTCATCAAGATGGAAATACCGTATGGCAGCTCAGAGTCGGTGCCTGTCATCGAGCGCATCTATGCCACCATTCGCGACGCATCCTACGATATGTCCGCCGATATCGCGCTCGAAAAAGGGGCCTTCTCCCACTTTGAACGCGACAAGTACATGCAGGGTGAGTTCATCAAAAAGCTGCCGAAGTCCATTCAGGAGAAGATCAAAAAGCAGGGCACCCGCAACGCCGTGCTGCTGACGCAGGCTCCCACCGGTACGACCAGCCTGCTCGCGGGCGTCAGTTCGGGTATTGAGCCGGTGTACGACTTCGCGATGGTGCGGCGCGACCGCACGGGTGAGCATATCATGTATCATCCCCTGCTCCAGGAGTGGCGCGAAGCCCACCCCAACGAGCCAACGCCAGCATACTTCGTTTCGTCCAACGACCTGACGCCGGAAGAACATGTGCGCGTGCAGGCTACCATCCAGCATTACACCGACTCCAGCATCAGTAAAACGGTCAACGCGCCCAACAATCATACCGTAGAAGAGGTGCAGAAGCTCTACCGCCTGGCCTACGAGTCAGGCTGCAAGGGCGTCACCTACTACCGCGATGGGTCGCGCGATGCCGTTCTCACGCGCGTCGCCGACGAAAAGAAAGCTGAGGAGCAAGCGGCAGCGCCAGGGGTGATGATGGAAGCCGTCACTTCCATTCAAGATGGCGTCAAACCACGCCCGCCCGTCGTGCATGGCTACACGCGCCAGATGAATGCGCCGGAAGGCAAGATCAACGTCACCATCAACAGCGACGAACGCGGGCCGCTCGAAGTGTTCGTCAACGTTGGCAAGGCCGGCAGCGACATCGCGGCGCTGGCCGAAGCGTTGGGTCGCCTGATCTCGCTCAACCTGCGCATCCTCAGCCCGCTCTCGCAAACCGACCGCGCCAGGGAGATCGCCGACCAACTGCGCGGTATCGGCGGCAGTCGTTCGGTAGGCTTCGGAATGCAGCAGGTGCGCTCGATGCCTGACGCGGTAGCGCGCGCCCTGGAAATACACTTCGAGGAAATGAAGCAGCAACAGGCGGAACACGAGGCCGCACCCCCTGCTAACGGCAAGGACAACGACAACGGTCACGACGAAAAAGCCGCCAATCTGGTGAGCTTGAGCCATATGAGCATCACCGGAAATCTGTGTCCCCAGTGCGGCTGCAACACGATGGTGTACGAGGAAGGCTGCAAGAAGTGCTACAATTGCGGCCACAGCGAGTGCTAAATGTGGTGTAGATCATAGAGTCAGTAAAGCCATTTGATCGCTTTATACGATGGTTGGGAAAACACACATGCGCGTTTTCCCAACCATCGTATAAAGCGATCAAAAGTATAGTCTTGCCTTATTTTGAAACAGAGAGGCAATCCTGTAAAATTTGGAATTAGATGGCTCATGGCCATCTAATTCCAAATTTTACACCCACCCCCGCCCCTACCACATTCAAAAAAACCTACCAGTGAAAGCAGGCGGTACTACTCTGGCAACAATACATGCAGCGTTCTATTATATAATTGAGATGTATGTTGAATGGAGGAAACCATTTACTTACTACTACACACAAAGGGAGACCGATGAGCCAGGGAAATTTCGAGAGGGAATCCGATGAAATAAATAACGTGAGCCAGCGTGTTGTAAACCAACACCTGGCGCGCCTGATTGACCTCGCTCACGACGCCATTATCGTGCGTGATCCAGCCAATGTCATTATCTTCTGGAACCAGGGCGCTCACTCTCTTTACGGGTGGTCAGAACAGGAAGCGCTCGGCCAGGTCAGCCACCTGCTACTCCAGACGCGCTTTCCCCTATCCAACGAGGTAACAAATCTGACGCTGGAGCAGCAGGGACAGTGGGAAGGTCAGCTAATCCATACACGACGGGATGGCGCGCAGGTAATCGTGGAAAGCCGCCAGGTACTGGTACGCGACACAGGCGCATCCAACCAGCTAACCGCGATTCTGGAGATCAATCGCGACATCACCGAGCGCGAACGTTTGCAACGCGAACAGATTGAAGCGCAGGCCCGCGAACTAACTCTTCAGACCACCAAAGCGCGAATGGATGAGTTCCTGGGAATCGTGAGCCATGAATTGCGCACACCAATGACAACTATCAAAGGAAACATCCAACTGGCTAAAATGCGCTTACTGTTTGCTATGCGTAGTCTGCCAAAAGATAACAACACGCTCTTAAACAACGTGGAAGAGATACACATGATGCTGGAACGCGCCGAACGGCAGGCGAATGTTCAGAATCGACTCATCAGAGATTTGTTGGATAGCTCGCGTATTCAGTCGGGTCAGCTTGACCTGCAGCAGGAACAATTGGATCTGATTTCACTCGTACATGAGACTTTCGAAGACTTACAAAGCGCAGCGCCTGCGCGTACTATTCATATAGTAGCGCCTGTTGGAGAAAGCATTCCGGTTCTTGTAGATGCCGAACGTATCAGCCAGGTTATCAACAATTATGTGACCAACGCCTTGAAATATGCGCCGGAAGACCAACCGATCGAAGTTCGGCTGGAGAAAGATGAAAGGACGGCGCGTTTCTCGGTGCGCGATCATGGGCCAGGACTCTCACCATCTGAACAAGAACATATCTGGGAGAGATTTTATCAGGTAGAGGGGATCAAACGACAGCGCGGATTTCCGGTTGGCCTGGGACTTGGGCTGTACATTTGCCGGGCAATCATCGAGGAGCAACAGGGTGCAGTCGGGTTCGAGAGTACAAAAGGGGAAGGGTCCACTTTCTGGTTTACCCTCCCCATCGTAGAGGCCAAATTAGAAACCACCGGAACACAAAAATAATACCTCATCCCTTGAGAATATAGCCTGACCCGCGTATCGTCTGAATAAGGCGGGGTGTACTGGGCGTATCCTCTATCTTCTCGCGCAGGTAGCGCACATACACCTCGATGATATTGGTTTCGCCCATAAAATCGTAGCCCCAGACCCGGTTGAGAATGGTCAACCGGTCTAAGACCTGTCGCGGATGGCTCATAAAGAGCAGAAGCAGGTTAAATTCCGTGGAGGTCAGTTCGATCTGGCGGCCGCCCCGTGTGACTTCATGAGTAGCAGTGTTGAGTTGTAAGTCCTCGAAGGTGAGTATTTGCGCGTTGGCTTCACCATTTTCGCCTTGCGAATGCCTGGCACGACGAAGAATAGCGCGAATACGCGCAACCAGTTCATCAAAATCAAATGGTTTAGCCAGGTAATCATCAGCTCCCTGCTTCAAGCCGGTCACGCGATCGCGCACATCATCTTTCGAGGTCAACATTAGCACAGGAGTATCGCGGGTGGTAGGGTTCGAGCGCAAGCGGTTACACACTTCCAGGCCATCGAGATCTGGTAAAAGGAGATCCAGGATAATAAGCGCGGGATTGAGACGTTGCGCTGCTACCAGTCCATCCGACCCGGTATCGCTTGACTCAACTAGAAAGCCTTCATATTTGAGTCCAAGTCTGATCAGTTCTGTGATGTTGTTATCATCGTCAATGACCAGCACCGTTATTGGGGGACGCTCCTCCAACGGGACCTGTACCTGAGAATCTTGATTCATGGATAACCCCTCGCCGTTTTTCTCAGCAATCATTATAACACATCTACCCTGACCTTTTACCATTCGTCCTCGTATTGTGTTTTTTCGTGTACTCAGCAGTCGGTGTGTTATATTTTACGCATAAAGGTGTTGCCCCGAATTCCTATTTCCAAAGTTATTCACCCTTTGCTGGGGAAAAAAACCTCCATTCTTTACTCGTCTTCCTCGTCTTCCTCGTCTTCCTCGTCGTCGTCTTCCCATTCAGCCTCTCCAAAGTATGCCTCTTCTTCTCCGGTGTACGCGCACACACCAACGCGAGGGGAATTGACAATCGGTAGCCATCCATCTTCTTTTGCCTTTCTAGAGCAAGCATCACAGTAGGCATGTTCAATCACCCCCCAGTAATCGTATCCGGCAGCCACCTTCGTAGCAGGCTTTCCGCAGCGCACGCACTTATACTCGGGTGGGATATTGCGCGCAAGTACGTGAATATCGTCCTCTTCATCCACCAGCACACCCTCGCGTGCCCCGGCTACTCGCAAGCTCAATTCCGTCGTCGAGCCAAAATCGTATTCGTAGCGGAACTTCTGACCGACTTTGAGCGCTTTTTCCAGAGCCACCCCCAGGCTGCGATCCTCCAGCATTTCGATCATCTCCGCAACAAGCATCTGCTTGAGTGCCAGCCTGCGGTCCTCTTCGCCCCCTCTAAGCGCTCTAAATACCAGGTCTTTCGGGAAAGACTGAAGTTCTTCGCGCAGGAATACAACCAGGTCATCCGTATTGTCAAATTCCTGCAATTTCAGCAGAAATTCAGGCGTCATCGCCTCTACTAACCCGGGTGGTAGGCTCTCCAGATTAAGCGCTTTCGCCCCTTCCTCACCCTCGTCTACATCCACATCCTCACTATCCCCCGCCCCGGCATCCCCTTCCTCCTCAATCTCATCTCCAAAGTAAAGATCCTCTGGATCGTCGGAATAGGAGATATCGCCAATTTGAAAGGCGCTCAGGTGATCGCAGCATTCAACCCAGGTGTCCCGGAAAAAGATATCCAGGTCTTCAAGATCATCCGTTGCGGGCAGTTCGATATGCATCCAGTACTGCGGATTATAGCGTCCCTCGGCCACGATATGGAAGAATTTCGTTTTTGCGGCTGTGCCATCATCTTTTGCGCTCGCTTCAGCGGCGATAGCGGCTGCGCGCTGCTTGCAATATTTCAGATGCTGGGTCATTTTGGATTTATCAACTTCGCTATTACAAGAGTAGCAAAGTCCCTTGAGGTTCGGTTTTTCGGCTGTTGTCTTTTTCATGTTTTTCTCTCACAATCTGACCGTATTTTCTACAGGAGCATACGTATTATACCTATTATCATACGTTCGTCAATCATTGACAGACTCATCAAAACAAGGCATACTGGCAACAAGAAGAGAAGAGCCAGGACGCGAAAGCCATGAGCCAGAAACCAAAATTGCGCATTACCGCCCTACCCCAGACTACATTACGTCGCCTGCGCAATACCCCCACGTACTTCTTTCTCATCTGGCGATGGACGTGGTGGATATTCGCCCTGGCATGGATTGTCTTGAACCCCAAACGCCCTGCTTTTCTGTTTGTCTTGCTCGGCATTACGCTTGTACAGACGCTCATCGTCACACTCTACGCGCCCGTCTTCAAACTCCTGCTGCCTGGAGTAAGCACGAAAAGCGCAAGCGGCGCGAAGATGCGCAAAGCGCTAAAAGGGAGAAAAGAACGGAAGTCTCGCTGGAGACTGAAAACGCTGCCACCTTTAACAATAGACGAAGATCTGGAGACGCTGCCACCCATTGCCCGGTCGAATAATCGTTATAAAAACATCGCCATTTATGGCCTGGATGTGATCATTTGCGGCCTCGTCATGTATTTCAGCGCCATCTACAAAGCCCCCCCCTTCGGCAACGGCTCGCCGTTTTACCGCTATGGCTTCTCAACGGTATTCGTGGCAGCTTTCGCTTTCCGCTATCGCGGTGGGCTGGCAGCAGCCATTGGCTATGACCTTTTCGTATTTCTTGGCATCTTCATCCATCCACCACTCGCGCCAGCCTATCCTGTACTCCAGATACAGGACTTGCTCGGCTCCATCTTCGACGCGCCTCTCATCGCTATCTTCGCCGCCTACATGTCATCACTGCTCAATAGTTTTACCAGCAAAAAGCGCCAGGAACAGGACAGCGTGCGCAGACAGCGCGCCCTGCTGCGCGTGGGCGAAACATTGCTACACGAAACTATCGACCTGCAACAATTTTTGCGGCAAATCGCGGAACCGATACGCAAAGGCGGTCACTTTGCGCGGCTCATACTGGCCTTGATTAGCCATTCCGAAACAGATGCCCGCCCAGAAATTGATACATACCTCGATACTGGTATCGCTGAAGCAACCTCCCCGGATGCCGAAAGAACCCGGGTCATACAGGTAGCGCGCTCCGGTCAAAAACTTAATGCCTTTGATCTTCAGCCTGGCTCTGGAGATGAAGGACCATCAGGTATTGCTCGCCTGTACCTGCCGTTCCACAAAGAGAACAAGGACGGCCTGGTCTACATGGTGATGGGCGTTGAGAGCATTCGCGGCGAACCCTTTGGAGAGCGACAGGAAAATTTCTTAAACATCGTGGGGGCGCAGCTGGTCGTCGCGGTTGAGAACATACGCCTGACCGAGCAGGCCGCCGAGCTGGGCGCGGCTGCCGAGCGCGGGCGGGTCGCGCGCGAGATTCACGACGGCATCGCCCAGCTTATCTACATGCTCAGCCTGAACACGGAAACGTGCGCCGCGCTCATCCAACGCATCGTAGATAGCCCTGCTGATAAAGATTCGGCGCTTCTGCTTATCGCGGAACAATTGAACAAGCTGGTCACGATTTCCAAACAGGCTCTCTGGGAAACGCGCCACTACATGTTCACATTGAAACCGCTCATCTCAGGAACCAGCACACTTACCCAGATGCTCACCAACCAGTTACACGAGTTCGAATCCATCAGCGGGCTGCCGGTGCAGTTCATTA
This sequence comes from Chloroflexota bacterium, assembly GCA_027316975.1. Lineage (GTDB taxonomy): Bacteria > Chloroflexota > Ktedonobacteria > Ktedonobacterales > Ktedonobacteraceae > CF-113. Next base: position 12,781 of record DAHVFL010000050.1, read on the forward strand.
TTGAGGGCAGCGAAGAAGCGCCCAACGGGGACAGGCAGCGTCTGCGACGCCAGGCCCAGGTAGGCACCGCCATCTTTCGTATCACCCAGGAAGCTCTCACGAATGCTTATAAACATGCCTCCGCCAGCCACATGCGCGTGCGCCTGAAACACCAGCCGCGCTTTGTCGAAGTCGAAATAGAGGATAACGGCACAGGCATCCCGGCCATGGCAATAAGCAAGCACGATGGAAGCGCGAGCGAGCAACAACGCTATTATTCCGGTCACGGCATGGGCGGAATGCGCGAACGCGCGGAAGAACTGGGCGGCACATTCGAAGTCACACAAATTACCACAGGCGGGATCAGCGTTCTGGCTCGCATCCCTCTCTGAGCAGGAGGCCATATGGCAAAGATTCGCATTATGATAGTGGACGATCATGAAATGATGCGCCTGGGATTGCGCACCGCTTTCGAACCCGAAACCGATCTCGCAGTTGTGGGAGAAGCCAGCAACGGAGCCGAAGCGCTGGCAAAAATTGCGACGCTTGACCCGCAACTGGTGCTCATGGATGTGCGCATGGAGAAGATGTGAGGCATCGAAGCCTGTCGTGAAATAAAAAGCCGCTACCCCCACGTGCGTATCCTGATGCTCACCTCCTACACCGACGAAGACGCCGTCATCTCTTCCATGTTGGCGGGAGCCAGCGGTTATCTTTTGAAGCACCTGAGCCGCCCCGAACTGCTGCGCTCCATTCGCCTCGTCGCCTCCGGCCAGACGCTCATCGACGCCAACGCCACACAGCAGGCCCTGGACCGCATCAGTCAGACGCCCGGCTGGGAACTGACCGAACGCGAACGCGAAGTGCTTACCCTCATAGCGCGTGGCTATACGAATAAGCAAATAGCCGATGCCCTCACCGTCACCGAAAAAACCGCCCGCAACCACGTCAGCCACATCCTCGAAAAGCTGGGGCTATCGCGTCGCAGCGAAGCCGCCGTCTTCGCCGTTGAGAATAAACTGGTACAGCGCAGAGAGAAGCAGAAAGAATAGCTTTAGTATCTACTCCGGCTCTACAAACGTCTTACGCGGCAGATACTGTCCCCCACCTTTGCCGCCCACGTATTGCCCTTCTTTCACAATCACCCGACCACGCAGCAACACCGTATCGGGCACGCCCTGTACCGGCATCCCCTCGTAGGGCGTGTAATCGACGCGCTGGCGCTGGTTGGCGGCGCTGATAGTCAGTTCGCGTTCGGGGTCGAAAATCAGCAGGTCGGCGTCGCTGCCGGGGGCAATGGTGCCTTTGCGCGGGAAGAGGCCGAAGAGCTTCGCAGGCATTGTGCTAACAAGGTCAACGACATGATGCATATCCAGTTTGCCGGTGCGCACCGCGTCGTACATCAGCATGACGCGGTGTTCGACGCCAGGGAGACCGTTGGGAATCTGCGTGAAATCGTGCAGGCCCATTTCCTTCTGCCCCTTAAAATTAAAGGGCGCGTGATCGGTCGATACCACCTGCAATTGGCGGCGCTCCAGGCCCAACCAGAGGGCCTCCTGGTCGGCATCGCTGCGCATGGGCGGCGTGCAGACGAATTTAGCTCCCTCGAAGCCGGGTTTTGTATAGCAGCTATCATCGAGGTAGAGGTATTGCGGGCAGGTCTCGCCCCATACCGGCAGCCCTTTCACGCGCGCAGCTGCGACAGCGTGAAGTGAAGAGGCGCAACTGACATGCACGACATACAGGGGTGCTTCTGTCAGCGCAGCCAGCATAATAGCGCGCTGCGCGGCCTCTCCTTCGAGCATAGCCGGGCGTGTCATCGCATGATAGAGCGGCGCGGTATGCCCGGCAGCGACGGCTTCGCGCACGATAAAGTCGATAGCGATGCCGTTTTCAGCATGAACCATGACAAGTCCACCCAGGCGAGCGGAACGTCGCAGCACGCGATAGATCGTCTCGTCGTCCACCATAAACGTGCCGGGATACGCCATCAACAGCTTGAAGGTCGTCACGCCCGCGCCAATCATCTCATCCATGGCTTCTTCGGGCGCGGCTTCCAGGTCGGTGATAGTGATATGGAAACCGTAGTCGATTACAGCTTTTCCAGAGGCTTTGCGATGCCAGGACTGCAAGGCTTCGTCCAGCGTATGACCGCGCTGCTGGTTGGCAAAATCAAGGATAGTCGTAGTGCCGCCGCAGGCAGCCGCAATCGTACCCGTCTCGAAATCATCGCTGGCTACCGTCGC
>DAHVFL010000510.1 GCA_027316975.1 Chloroflexota bacterium
CCAACCCATTCTATAGCGGACTGACCTGGGAAGACCTGGGAGCGCAGGGAGTGCGTGCGCAAGAGCAAGAGGTGGCACATGCTTGAATTTCTCAATACTCCCATTGTGGCAGGCGTTATCAAGAGCGCGATTGTCATTTTCGCGCTGCTGACAGCCTTCGCCTATATGACACTGATCGAGCGGCGCGTGGTGGCGAAGCTGCAAGGCCGCCTGGGGCCGAACCGCGCTGGCCCGGCTGGCATGTTCCAGCCAGTAGCCGATGCCATCAAGATGATATTCAAAGAGCAGATCGTGCCAACACAGGCCAAAAAAGCCATTTACATGGTCGCGCCCATTATTTCGTTAGTAGTCGCGCTGAGCGCCTTCGCTGTTGTCCCCATCGGCAATAGCTGGGTCGATGGCAAAACGAGCGTATGGGACCCGGTTATCGGCGATGTCAACATCGGCATATTGTGGATACTCTCGATCTCGTCGCTGGCGGTCTACGGCATCGTCCTGGGCGGCTGGGCATCGGGCAATCGCTACTCGCTGCTGGGTTCGTTGCGCAGCGCGGCCCAGATGGTTTCGTATGAAACCGGTCTGGGACTGGCCTTGAGCGGCACGTTGATGTTTGCCGGCACTCTCAGTATGGTGGGCATTGTCAATGCCCAGCGTCACATGGGCATCTGGTTCGTGGCCGCGCAGCCGCTGGGCTTCTTTCTTTACCTGATCGCCGGCATTGCCGAGGTCAACCGCGCACCGTTCGATCTGCCGGAAGCCGAGCAAGAATTGACGGCTGGCTACCTGACCGAATATAGCGGCCTGCGCTGGAGCGTCTACCAGATGGCGGAGTATATCAACATGATAACCGTCAGTTCTATCGCTGCCACGTTCTTCTTTGGCGGCTGGAGCTTCTTTGGCCTGGAACGCATTCCCGGCCTGTCCATTGTGATATTCCTGGTTAAGGTGGCCGTTTTCCTCTTCCTGTTCATCTGGTTACGTGCTACGCTGCCGCGCATCCGCTACGACCGCCTGATGCGCTTTGGCTGGCAATTGCTGCTGCCCCTGGCTGTCGTGAACGCGGTCATCTCCGCTACCGTCGTGGCCCTCAACTGGCCCTGGTGGATCAGCGGCCTGGCAGGATTGGCGATTATCGTAGCTGTCCTGTTTTATGAGCGGCGCAAGATCAACGAGGGGCAAAAAGAAGTAACGGTGAAAGAAGTGGGGGGATCGAAGACGATGGCGATACCAACGTCGGTGAGGCTGGCGAAGTTCGAGAAAGTGAATGTGGAGTAAGCTTTGGCGGGATGATGTGTAGGGACGCGATTTATCGCGTCCCTACACATCACCGATGGCAAGGGCGGACGCGATAAATCGCGTCCCTACAAGCACCCGCAAGGATGGAGAGTCATTTTTAGTGAACCTTCAAAAATAAATCGTGCGCATTCTGATGAATATTCCCGATAAAGAGCGGTAGTCGTCTGTCATTCTGAGCGCAGCGAAGAATCTCGCTTGCCACCCAGAGATTCTTCGCTGCGCTCAGAATGACACAGTGCCGATCTTGGTTGTAAATGTTCATTAGAGGCGGATGATGTGGATGGGCAGGGACGCTTGCGTCGCCCGCTTGCTCTCGGATGACCACGAAACAAGCCAGCAATGAGGTACGACGGGCGACGCAAGCGTCCCCACCCCTACAGTATTGTAGAAATGCGGGCTACGTCGTACAAAAGGTGACAAGTCAGGCTGGCTCTGGTATGATTTGATTGAGGCTACTATCCTCATAAGGAAGGTTGGAATGCCCACTCATGCTTATAGCGAAGCTCAGAATGATGTGATCAACCGGTTTCAGAAGCTTTCTCCAGAGGAGCAAGAACAATTGCTGGAAGAGATAGAAACTATAGTTCGCCAGCGAGTAAGCACAGTTCGTTCCAAAGAAAATATCACGAAATCTGAGGAAAAGGAGTAAAACATGTCAACCTATGCTTACGAAGAGATATTGAACGATGTAATCAATCGTGTTCAGAATCTTCCACCAGATGAGCAAGAACAATTTTTAGATGATCTGACAAAATTATTACGTCGGCGCGTTACTCAACGACCTAAGTATAATGTGATGGAATTTCGAGGAGCAGCCAAAGATTTCTGGCAAGGGCTGGACGTGGAGAAATATATAGATGAGGAACGAAATTCTTGGGAGTAAAAGAACTGCTTTAAGAGCGTAGCAGATTGAACTATGATCCTATTGGTCTGACTTGAGGTGTTACTATGTCATTTGACATCATCAAGGGGATGGCGACAACCCTGAAAAATATGGGCAAGAAGCCCACCACTATTTCTTACCCGGAGGAGGAGCGCGAGCTACCGGCGCGTTTTCGCGGGCGGCATGTGCTGCATCGCTATGAGAATGGGTTGGAGCGGTGCGTGGGATGTTTTTTGTGCGCGGGGGCGTGTCCCGCCGACGCTATTTATATCGAGGCGGATGAGAATAGCGAGGAGCAGCATGTTTCGCCGGGGGAACGCTACGCGAAGGTGTTCGATGTGAACATGTTGCGCTGCATCTTCTGCGGCTATTGCCAGGCGGCCTGCCCGACGGGGGCGATCACGCTTGAGCATACCTACAAGCTGGCATCGTTTTACCCCGAAGATATGATCTATCACAAAGAGCAGTTGCTCGAGCCAAGGGGCGAGGCGACTGTTGGTTCAAGCGCGGTCTGGTTCGAGCCTGCGCCTGAAG
>DAHVFL010000511.1 GCA_027316975.1 Chloroflexota bacterium
AGTATTGACCAGGGCGGGGGCAAGCCCCGCCCCTACCCTGTACGGTTACGCCGCTCAGTGCTCCGTCGTAGTATGGTAGGGGCGGGGCTTGCCCCCGCCCTGGTCGCTCTCGCAATAAAACTCCTACCTAAACAGGTTTTCGTCCCAGCACCGTCAGAAAATACCAGATCGAGCAGAAATCCTCTGCCTGCATCTCGTTCAGAGATTGCTGGTAGGCTTCCTCAAAGTCTTCATCGTTTATCATGTGCAGGTTGACCAGAAATGGTTTCAGACCCCGAAATTCTCTCTTTTCTCGTATTGCTAATTTTTCTTTGAAGCGTACATATATTCTATTAAGTCAGCTTCAATCTCTTGCCAGACCGTCAGTTCCGCTTCCTCGCGCCCGATGCGCTGTCCAGCGTTAATCTTTTCTACCATCAGCTCGGTCACGCGATTTTGAAAATGCCCTAAGTACCTGCGCTGCACCTCTGCAGGAGGCATCTGGCGCAGTTCAATCATCTCATAAGGGTAAAACTGTTCGGGAAGAAATGCGAGCGACAGCAGGCGAGCGTAATCCGCAACCAGCAAACGGCGCGCATCCGACCTGTAATAATTCGGCAGTATGCTTGAAAACAGCAGACAGCCTGCCGTGCGACCACCCATAAGAAGAGGCCAGGCAATTGAGCTTATCTCATGTTCACCCTGATACGCAGGCACAAACGTCCTTCTTAGCCTCAGATCATCGACATTCTCATAATGAAACGAACTCACGACATGACCTGCCAGTGACTCTGCCCCCAGGAACAGTGCTCTGGCAGTTAAATCACCCTCCCAGGGCGGTGTGCCAATGCCTACGTTTTCTCGTAAACTCCGCACCTTTCCATCGGCGCCTGGAGGCGTACAACGCACTACCGTGATAGAGATACCAACGCGTTCAGGATCAAGCTGGCGCACTCCATGCTCCAGAATCTGTTGGGTAATCGTCCAGTACAGCTGCTTATCAGAGGTTGTTCCCCGTGTCTCAAGCACCCGCCGGAAAAACTCCGAAGGCAGTTCGGAAGGCTCATACAAAGCGGCGGGATTCTCCATATGGGGATAGGCACGCGCAACCAGCTCGTGGAACTCTTCGCGATACTCGCTGGGAACAGCATGTATCAGTCGTTGCAGGCTCTGCGGGCGCGGCTCGAAATTTCCGGTCACCCAGCGCGAAATAGTAACAGTACTCACGCCGACCTCGTTGGCGAGGCGTTCTCGCTCCTTAGCCGAGCTAATCATGATGCGTAAAAGGTCGCGCCACGAGGATACATCAGGCATAGTTCCCCACCTCTGTATGGCAACTCTCCATACACCTTATTTATCGAAAAATAGGCATAACCGTCTACATAGCTTTACCAATGGTATCATAGCAGAGATACCCTTCATTCGTCAACGATTCAGTCGCGCCTAAATAGTCCCTTGAGAACTTAAAGCGCGAATAACCTCTTTTCTCCAAACAAAAGACGCTCATCCAACCAGACGAGCGTCTCTGTCTATCCTCAAACCCTAATCATAATGTGACATGTGGCGCATTCCTTTCATCCAATTACAGCGAACATCTACAATACCGCTAAAATCAGCTTTCATGATGGCAACAACTATCAAAATGTGACAATCTAAGGCCTCTTCCAGGCAAGCGCGTTCATGCGCCCGCTCACATGGGCGATAAAGGCGCATGACCTGGCTCAATGCCAGCCACTTAGAACATTCGGGGTATCAACCAGGCGCAAAGTAATGGTGTGCCATACGCCCGGCATGGCAGAGTTCATTACGAACAAGGTGGCAGCAAGCAGAGATACGATCAGCAGGACGATGAATAAAATTTGCGTTCGAGATAGGCGAGAAACCAGGTTCATACAGTGCGCTCCTTTGTTGGTCTGGCGAGAGTCCGTATCCATCCGGCCCCTCGTTCTTCTTGTGTAAAGCTTAGCGTATTTCAATGTAAAATGCGGCTTCCTGGCATCAATTTTGCAGTGTTGTAGCACTCAAAATCAGGGGTATGGGAGAGCATGGTACGAAGGTTGACGGAGCGCAAAAAAGGACGAACATACCAAAAATTAAGGATGTTCGTCACTCATGTTTAGAAAAAAACAATACAACCTGAACTTTCAGGTGTAGGGACGCGGGTGGTGTGGACGCGGTGCGGGGACCCTTGTGGGCGTCCAGGGGGGCAGGGCTGCTCGCGTGTCACTCCCTTTTGGAACGTGCATGGTTTTAGGTCAAGAGAGAAAATGCGAAGTTGAACGCAAAATTCGGAGAATGAAATTTCCCATTAGCAAACAAGCGCACCGTCGCGGTGTCATCCTGAGCGCAGCGAAGGATCTGCGTGGTGGCCGGCGAGAGATCCTTCGCTGCGCTCAGGATGACACCTCCCACCTGGCTGGGTCCTTTCCTCAAAAACCTACCCGTGAAAAGTACACCAAAATGGATCCATTCATCCCCAAAGCGTCATGCGCTATTGTCGCTTTTGTCATCTACCACGCCTGTGCCTCGCCATCTCAACCGGTGTCGCATATTCGGCCAGTGAGCGGTCTACCATTTCGAGATCAAGTACTGCGCCACATTCCTCGAAGAGAGCGCGCGCTTCCTGCAAATGAGCTATTGCTTGTTTGCAAGCTTTCTCATCCAGGTGATTATGTTTCAAAATAGCCTCACCATAGTCCCGCAAAGTACGCGCATATTCCAGGCGCA
>DAHVFL010000512.1 GCA_027316975.1 Chloroflexota bacterium
AAGTGAATCTGGTAGAGGTCAATCGATGACACCCCCAGGCGTTGGAGGCTGGCATCCAGCGCATCGAGCAGCTTAGAGGCTGAGAAACGGTTGGGCAGGGGCGCGAACTTGCTGGCGACGATAACAGGACGGCCATCTTCGCGCATACACTCGCCCAGAATGCGCTCGGATTCGCCATTGCCATAGATTTCCGCCGTATCAAAAAAGTTGAGGCCAGCATCCAGGCAGGCCCTGTACGCCAGTGTAATATCGGCGCGTGTATAGGATGTGCCATAGCCCCAGGTGCTTTTATCGCCCCAACTCCAGACGCCCACGCCGAGCGCCGGAACAACTATGCCCGATTTTCCAGGTTGCCGTTGATCTAACTGTATCATGCTTTGTCCTTCTTTTGTGTGGCACTTAACAATCCCAGTAGCGACACCCCTTGCGGGTGTCCCGTCCGTGTTTTTCTGATATATGCGGGTAAGACGGGACACCCGCAAGGGGTGTCGCTACTGGGATCGGACGCGATAATCATTTCCTGATAGAATCATAGCATAGCAAAGTATCCTGTTAAATTATGCAGGATAGAAACTGGTAAAATAACCGATGCGTGAGATGCGAATAGTGGGTATAGTGTAGACATGGGTTCCGCCGAATGTACTATACCTTACCTTTGCAACTTCAAGGATAAACGAATGGAACAAACAACAAGCACGAACGATACATCTCTCTTGCGCCTGCTTTCTAACCAGATGGCCGACGCTGTCGAGCGTATCGCGCCCTCCATTGTGCTCGTCAATGGACGCGAGCGGCAGCCTGCCAGCGGCGTGGTCTACGCGCCGGAACTGGTGCTGACGGCAGATCACGTTTTGCAGCAAGAAGAGATCACCATAGAAACATCTGATAAACGCAAACTGGCCGCGCAAGTGGTTGGACGCGACGCCGCGAGCGACCTGGCCGTCCTGCGGGTGGCGGATCTGGGACTGGAAGCGGCCAGCGCATCAGCCGAAAACGCGCGCGTCGGCCAGTTGATTATGGCAGTGGGTCGCACAAACGAAGAGGGGCCAATGGCAAGTTCGGGCGTGGTAAGCGCCATCGGCGGCCCATTGCGCACCGGCAAAGGCGCGCTGCTCGAACGCTACCTGCGCACCGACGCCATTCCCTATCCCGGCTTCTCCGGCGGCGCGCTCATTGACATGCAGGGACATGTGCTGGGCCTGCTGACGACGGGGCTGGTACAAAATCTCACACTGGCAATCCCCATGCAGAACGCCCTCACCATCGCCGAAACGCTGGTGCGGCAGGGACACATCAAACGCGGCTTCCTGGGCATCAGCAGCCAGCTGGTAGAATTACCAGCCGCTCAACGCCCCGACGGCGCGCAAGAGCAGGAGTATGGCCTGCTGATCGTTAAGGTTGACGAGAACAGCCCGGCGCAGCAGGGCGGCATCTTGCTCGGTGACATTCTGGTCAAACTCGATGGTCATGTTGTGCTCGACTCCGAAGATTTACAGGTGGTGCTGGCAGGAGACCGCGCAGGCAAGACCGTTCCCATCGAAGTGATCCGGGGAAATACGCTGCATACGCTCCCGGTGACAATCGGACAGCGCCAGTAGACAGGGAATTGCAATGACACAAATCACACCATTTACGACACATGCGTCGCTGCCGCTGCCAGATGTCTTTACATCGTCGCTGGTTGGCATCTTCGACGCCGCCAGGCCTGCCATTGTGCAGGTACGCACGGAGGGACGAGGGGGCGGCACGGGCATTCTTATCAACGAGGATGGCCGCTTGCTGACCAACAACCATGTCGTCGGGCGTGACGACGCAAAGGTGGAAGCCTTGCTCGCGGATGGGCGCAGCTTTCCGGCGGCTGTGCTACAGCGCAATCCCCGCCTTGACCTGGCGCTGCTCAAGATCGAGGGCGACAATCTGAAAACGCTGTCCCTGGGCGATTCAACAAAACTGCGTGTAGGCGAGTGGGTGTTCGCCATCGGCCATCCCTGGGGGCAACGCTGGGTGGTAACGGCGGGTATCATGAGCGCCATGCGCACCGCGAAACTGGCCGAAGACCTGACAACCCACTACATTCAATCGGACGTGGGACTCGCTCCCGGCAATTCCGGCGGCCCGCTGCTGAACGCGGACGGCCAGGTGGTAGGCATCAACGCCATGATCTTCGGCGGCGATCTATCGGTCGCCATTCCGAGCAGTGTGGTCAGTAACTGGCTGGCGGAACTGCCAGCGCGCCGCGTCACGCTGGGCATCGAGATACTGACGATGGAACTGCCCGCTACTCTGCGCTCACTCGCTGCTCAGGCATCGGGCGTGATGGTGGTTGGTATACGCCCGGAACGCCAGGTTAAATATAGCGACATTTTCATAGGCGACATCTTGTTAGAAGTGGCAGGCAAAGCGGTGATGGACAACGCCATCCTGCTCGCAACGCTGGCAGCCAGCCAGGAACGCGAGCGCCTGGCAGTCAAGCTGCTGCGCGGTGGCACAATCGTGGAAACAGAGATAGCTACGCTGTTGCTGGAGTATAAAAAGTAGATTTAGCGCGAAAAATGACCAGGGCGGGGGCATGCCCCGCCCGTACCCTGTACGGCTTCGCCCGCCGCGTCGTAGCAG
>DAHVFL010000513.1 GCA_027316975.1 Chloroflexota bacterium
TCAGGAAGGTTACTTGAACTATTGGCCCCATCAACATACACCCCAAACACTGGAACGTTGTTATCTTTTGCCATTTTGATTTCCTTCCCAACCCCTATAGCAGTCGCCATGCTCTTGCCTACCAGTACAATAACCATGTTACATCTGTTGATCTTATCCTGGATCAGCTTTTCCCATTGACTTTGCGGCAAAGACGTTTTTGAAGACCAATCCTCAATTTCCCACGGAGTATCGGGATGTTTGCCTTGCCCAACAAACAAATTTTTTTCTTTCTCGTTATGGTCGAAGTCGAAACTAATGAATGCTCGTGGATTTGCCATAATTTGAATTCCCTTTCGGTAATATAAATCATTCAAGGATGAGTTACTTAGCAATCGGCTCTGGGTACTGCCAACTTTTGTTATGTTAGCACACCTGTTTTAGAACCGCAAGCACTTTCGATTTACGGGTCTCCGTCCTTCCGGGTGAAAAAGGACGCACATGTGTAGGGACGCGATGTATCGCGTCCGCCCACACCGACACTCGCCAACGCGGACGCGATACATCGCGTCCCTACACATCACCCGGAAGGATGGAGAACCGCGTGACGGTTCCACCAATTAGCGGAGATAGAGGGGCCAGACACATGTATGGTAGGAGCGACCCTCGCGGTCGCCCTGGCCCGCGACAGAAAGGATATCTGTAATGGACGAAGCAGTAGGGAAAAGTGAAGTGGCGCGTTTTCGCCAGCAACAGGCATTAGAGGAAGAGGCGGCACGCCTGGCCCTCTATGGGTTCGCAGAGGTTGCCAGGCACGAGCGTATAACCGCGCGTATGGAGCTTGGCGGGCGGCGTATTATCCGTCTGATCGAAGAAGGCAAGCACGAAGAAGCTCTGGCGCTGATGAATACCGAAAATTGGGGTGAAGCAGCGGAGAAAGTGAAGCATGAATAGGCGAGTGTTAGTGGTCGAGCCGTCGCGCACTATGCGTAAATTGCTGGAAATTTATCTGCAACAGAGCGGACACCAGGTTGCGCTTTTTGCCAGCTATGCAGAAGCCGGGTTTGCGCTCACTCTGCCACAGTTCAGAACTAACCCGCCCGAGGTAGCCTTCGTGTCAATGAATACATCATGGCCGGAAAGCTATCGTTTCATCGAGGAACTCAGGCAGCGACCGCGCGGCGCATTTACAAAGATTGTGGTCATGGTGACGCAAGAAGAGCATACCCATCCAAAGCTACAACGGCTGCTACAGGATGGACAGGTCATCGCACTCATCAAACCCTTTCGGGTACAGGACGCGCTCGCGCTCGCCTCCACACCCGCTTATATACTTCCCAACACCATCGAAACGAGATAAGCACGTATGGAACGATTAGAAGCCTCTCATCTGAACTGACCCACGTTGCCTAACGCGCCAGCCGCACCAGCGCCGGAAACCCGTTGAACCGCGCTCGCAGCACCTCCACCCCGTGCTGATTAACGAAAATGCCTGTTGCTTTAAGCAAACGCTTCTGCGCATCTTTCTCCGTGAAGGTCACGGTGCAGGTGATGGTATCGCCAATGTACACGGATTCGACATAATGAAAGTGCATCTCTGTCGCGAGGAAACCAATCATGCCGCCAATGTGGGTAATCATACTGGCTGTGAGCAGGCCGGGAATGTTGCGCCGCCCGAAAAAGTTGCTCTGCGCGAATGTTTCGTCAATATGGTAGGGGTTATAATCTCCGGTAACTCCGCAAAAGAGCGCCACATCGCCCTCGGTAAAGGTGCGTCGAAAGGTGAAGGTTTGCCCGACCTGTATGGCATCGAAGGCTTCGCGCAACTGCTGCTTAAATTCGGGCGTAGCTTCTGACATAAGTTCACTCCGACTATGATGATTGCTCAAACGCAACAGGCAGATGCTTCAAGCCATGCAGGATAAAGGCCGACACAGGCTCCAGTTCTACGTCGCGGTCCCGCCGGATGCTGGCAAAACGTTCGAGCATGATGCCCAGCGCAATCTTCGACTCAAGGCGAGCCAGGGGCGCGCCCAGGCAGAAGTGGATGCCGTAACCGAAGGCCAGGTGCCGGTTCGGCGAGCGGTGAATATCGAATGTTTCGGCGTTGGGAAACTGCGCCTCGTCACGGTTGGCTGACCCTATCCAGGCTGTAACGCCCGACCCCGCTGGAATGTCTTTGTCGCCGATGCGCGTATCCTGTGTAGTAACGCGGAACATCAGCTTGACGGGCGAGCGGTAGCGCAACACCTCCTCGATGGCATCGGGCAACAGGGCGGGATTGGCTTGCAGTTCCGCCCACGCTTCCGAGTGGTCATCGAAACACCACAGAGCGTTGCCGATCAGGTGCGTGGTCGTTTCGTTTCCGGCAACGAGCAAGAGCACACAAAAGCCCATAAGTTCCTGCTCGGTCAAGTGTTTGCCATCGATTTGCGCGGCCAGCAACGCGCTAATCAAGTCGTCCTGTGGTTCTTTGCGGCGCTGTTCGATTATCCATTTGAAGTAGTGGCTCATTTCCTCCTGCGGGTCTTTGCCGTAAGAAGGAACCGCGCCCACAAGTTGATCTGACCAGAGTTTGAAGCTTGCGCGGTCCGCGAGCGGGATGCCGAGCAGTTCCGCTATCACGGTCACG
>DAHVFL010000514.1 GCA_027316975.1 Chloroflexota bacterium
GGATGACAGGTTCTTCCGGCGCGTTTCAAAAAACCTACCAGTGAAAGACCCAGGCCACCCTCACCCCGATGCCCTGTAACCCTTCTGCGTATTGTTCAACAGCACAACAGTGCTATGGGGACCCCCACAGATTACGTGCATTTATTCTTCACAGAACGCGCGAACCCGGGCGCGTGCTTCCGTGTGGACGCCACATCACGATTAGCAGAAGATCGTGAAATTGAACGCGCAACAGGCGCAGAAAGAATAGTTCATGGAACGCAACGAACAAAAACCAGAAGGTTCTACCAGCCGCCGATCCTTCATGCGCAAGGGACTCGCGGTAGGTGGAGCGGGAGCCATTGGCGCCGGGTTGTTGGCCGGTGGTATACCGGCTTTCGCTCGCCAGTCAAATGGCAGTATTACAAAGGGCGATGCGGCAATCCTCCGGTTCCTGGCCGCCGCCGAAATCATCGAAACCGATCTGTGGCAGCAATATAACGAGCTTGGAGGAGTCCAGGACGCGGAAGTTCCCGGTGGAAGTGGGAGCGCAGCCTACATCAAAGCTCTGGTTTTCATGGACGGAGATATGCCCCAGTACGTCCATGATAATACTGATGACGAGTTCACCCATTTCAAATTCATCAATGCTTACCTGATGTCGAAGGGCGCAGCTCCTGTCAACCTGGACAAGTTTCGCACCCTGCCCAGCAGTAAAGCGACCGGCGCGCAGCAAATCGGACGCCTCACCAACCTCATGCAGCTGACAGTCGATACCACGTATTGGACGAAATACCGTAGCAGCTCGAAGAATCCCGATTTCGGTGACACGTTCGCTCCGGCCATCCCGAGTTTGCTGAAAGGGAAATTTCCGGCGATTCCTAGAGACGATAACGATCTTACCCCGGGTGACCATATCCAGGCAATCGCTAACACTGCGGCCTTCCATTTCGCGTTTATTGAGCAAGGGGGCACCAGCCTCTACCCATCGCTGGCCCAGCGGGTCACTGATCCAGAAGTGCTGCGCATCTTGCTCAGTATTGGCCCAACCGAGACAATGCACTTCCAGACCTGGCAAGACAAAGCAGGCAATTTCAAGGTACTGAGGGACCCTTCCAATCCCAAGCTGGTGTTTCCAGACCTCAATGCCTCTGGCAGCCAGTCAACACAGACCAACCTGATTATGCCTGAGCCGACTATCTTCCTCGACAGGAAGTTCCCGCGCGTTTCGATCATTCGCCCGACCGAGACGCAGGGGGCCGCCATGGGCGCGGTCAAGGCTCTCTCAGACGATGGACTTTTCATCGGACAATCGCCAGAGTTCTTTGCGCTCCTGACGCAGTTGGCGCGGGAGGCAGACGCGGCGCGGCGCGAGTCCTGAGCCATACGGTGAGAGGGCGGGGAGGAAAAAGCAAGGGGAACCAGAGCGACGCTCTGGTTCCCCTTGCTTTTTCCTCCCCGCCCTCTCACGCTGTGTTCCTGTCGAGCGTAGCCTGAATAGATAGATATCATTTAATCCTTTTAAGTTTATGATATACTTCTATGTTGTGTGATGTTTGAATCGACTCTCTTTTTGTAAAAGCTGATCATCTTGATGCTGGTATAAATATATCTACCAGTTTGTGAAAGAATCCATTCATTGGTTCCCTGATGGCGTAGGAGGGAGTCTTATGCGTCACCTGGATGCCTCACCGCGTGTTTTGCTCAAGCTGCATTTCGCGATTCGTCTTGGCATCGCCGCGCTGAGCGTCGCGCTTGTTCTATTCTTATTTATAGTATTGCCTGCGCCGGCCCGCACTCCCTCTATGTTAGCTATCCCGATGGCAATTGTGGCCTGGATGTTCAGGAAGCGCGGCGCGTTTATCTGTCTGGTGAGTATAGTAGTTGTACTCTGGCTTTTTTATGCCTATGAATTGCACAGGATGGTTCTTTCCCAGCGGATGATTACTTCGTTCATTGCTGGAACGGTTGCGCTCGTGGTTGTGGGCATTCTCGTGAGTTTGTTGCGCGATTCTGTAGATGGGGTGGAACGTGCCAGGTTAGAAACGACCCAGGCTCTCGAACAGCAGCGAAAGTTAAATTTGGCCAAGGATCAGCTCATCATGAATGTCAATCACGAGTTGCGCACCCCGCTTACCGCCATCTCTGGCTATATTGACCTCCTTATCCAGTGGGACGAGAAGATTGATAAAGAGACACGCGTGAAATACCTCAAAAATACGCTGAATAGCTGCGATGATCTGCAGGTGTTAATCGGCAATGTGCTGGATGCCTTACAGATCGATATGGGGAAAGAGCATCTCACCATACAAAGGTTTTCAGTTCTTGACGCGGTGCAGGAGGTGCTATCGCATATTAATCCGGCATGGCTACAGTCACATCGCGTTCACCTGGCTATTTCTGAAAAGCTGACGATGCAGGCCAATAAACAGTATTTTCGCCAGGTTCTGCGTAATCTGCTCTCCAACGCTTTTAAGTACGCTCCGATAGGAACGGGGGTAATTATCAGCGCTGAACTTTATGACGAGGTTGCGCCAGCAGGAAATGCGATTGCGCAGGTCTGTATCAAGGTGAAAGATGCTGGCCCCGGCATTCCGCCAACTGAGCTTCCGAACCTGTTCGGCCAATTTG
>DAHVFL010000515.1 GCA_027316975.1 Chloroflexota bacterium
GTATGATATACATATTCAATGATTGAATAACCCCGGCAAAGGGACAGGTGAAAGAGCATGAGCGCTTCAACCATTTATAATGAAATTCAGGCCGCGCTCAAGAGCGGCGAGCGCGTCGCGGTAGCCACCGTCGTCAAAACCATTGGCGCGGCACCCTGTGGTGTTGGCACCAAAATGCTTGCGCGCCCGGATGGCAGCACAAGTGGCAGCTTTTCCGGGGCGAAAGTTGATACGCAGGTGGCGCAGGCGGCGATGGAGGCGTTGCGCGATGGTCAGTCTCGCCTGATCCATGTTCACCTCGACGCCGATCAAGCAGTAGGAAGTTGCGGCGCTACGCTTGAACTCTTCATAGAAGCGCTTCATCCTGAGCCGCGCCTGATAATCGTCGGGGCTGGTTACGTGGCGCAGGCCCTGTCAAGACTGGCGCTCAACCTGGATTTTCGCATTGTGGTCATCGATGACCGGCGCGACCTGGCTGATCCGCACGTTTTCAGCGACAAGGTGCAACTGACCTTCGGCGACATCCCGCAGACGATGCGCGAGCTTGAGCCGGATGAGGCAAGCTGGATCGTGATTGTGACGCGCGGCCATCATCTTGACAAAGATGCCCTGCGCGCTGCGCTGGAAACGCGCGCTCGCTACGTGGGCATGATCGGCAGCCCCGGTAAGATCAAGAACATCTTCCGCGACCTGCTCAAAGAGGGCATCGCGCGCGAGCGTATTGAACAGGTGCATTCTCCCATCGGCCTGGACCTGGGCGCGGAGACTCCCGACGAAATCGCACTCAGCATCGCCGCCGAAATGGTCATGCTGCGCAATTCTGCCAGCGGCGCGCCACTCAAGACGATGCACCACTTCCTTGACGAGGTAGAGGCAATCAATGCGTAGTATCACGGCAACCGGCGATTCCCGGTAAGTGACGAGAGATTCTTCGCTGCGCTCAGAATGACAGCCTTGCTACTGTCATTCTGAGCGCAGCGAAGAATCTCTCGTCACTTCTGACTTTATGTAACGAGCGCCATGCCGCAAACGTTGATTACATAAGGCTGTTTCATGCATGCATACTATACAGGGGCGATAGGTCTATGATTGGAAAACGCACTACTTTTCTCTGCTCTTTACTATTGTTCTGCCTGATTGCTTTTTCGTCCTGTATTAGCCAATCGTCCCCCTCGATAACGCCGACTCCGACCCGAACGACGGGAGCGCCTGCTCTCACCCCCACCATAACTCCTGTTGTATCACCTACATCTCCAGGCACACCTGGCATAACGCCGCAGCATTACAAGACCCGTGTGATAGTGTCGGGAAGGCGGCGACCGGACGACCTGGTTTTCGATCCACAGGGACGCCTGATTTTCAGTGATATCTCTGCTGGCACGATTAACCGTATCAATGCTGATGGTTCGGTGACGCTGTTGTTCAGCGGGTTGGCGGGGCCAGAAGGGCTGGTTTATTTGCCCGATGGCACGCTCATTATCGCTGAGCAGCGTACCAACCGCATTTTGCAAATCGCTCCTGGTACGTCTGCTCCTACTGTGCTGCGGGTATTACCCGGCACGCCAGGCAGACTGAACTGCAAAGATGGAGTGGATGGCATCGCTCTTGACCCGACCAGTAATACACTCATCCTGCCTGATAGCCCCACCGGCAACGTGTATCGCATGAGCCTGGATGGGAAGAAACTCACCCTGCTGACCGGAGGAATTGTGCGGCCTGTGGGAGCGGTTGTAGATAAGCAGGGGAATGTGTATATCGCTGATGAATGCGGCGGCGCGGTAGTGCGTGTTGCCACGGATGGCAGGGCAACGCGCATTGGCGGGTTTGGAATGCCTGATGATGTGGCCTTTGATGCGCAGGGCAATATGCTGGTAATTGATTTGAAACCTTCTATACACGCGCTGATTCGCGTGCTACAAACGACAGGCACGCGCGAAACACTGCTGAGTAAGGGCTTGATTGAGCCGCAGGGGCTGCTTATCGATGCGCGTGGTAATATTTACGTAGCAGATGATTACGCCAATACTATCACGGAGTTGATACCAGCATGAGCAAACTCATCTCAATGGCCGGCGCTATCGGGCGCTATGTGCGTGATAGCACATCTATCGCGCTCGGCTTAGCTCTGGAACCGCTCATCCCATTCGCGGCAGGACACGAAATCATTCGCCAGCGAAGGCAGAATCTGACCTTGATCGGGCCAATTTCCGACATCCTCTTTGACCAGTTGATCGGGGCGGGCTGCGTTGAAAGGATAGCTGCCGCCTGGGTGGGCAACGTCAGCGAGGGATTGGCGCACTGTTATCGACGCGCAGCCGAGAAGAGTATCCCACGTCCCATTACTGTTGAAGAATATAGCAATTTCACCATCGGGCTGGCGTTGCTGGCTGCCAGCCTGGGTTCTCCCTACATTCCAACGCGCACATTGCCGGGTAGCGATCTGCCGCGTCAAAATCCGACCCTGCGCATCGAGCCATCATCCATCGATGGAACTCCCTTGCTGCTGGTTCCCGCTCTGGTGCCCGATGTAGCGATTGTGCATGCGCAGCGCAGTGACGAGGACGGCAATGCGCACCTGTGGGGCAGCGTAGGCATCAGCGAAGAGG
>DAHVFL010000516.1 GCA_027316975.1 Chloroflexota bacterium
CGGCACTCGCACAAGACGGACGCGATGAATCGCGTCCACTGCGATCGGCACTCGCACAAGACGGACGCGATGAATCGCGTCCACTGCGATCGGCACTCGCACAAGACGGACGCGATGAATCGCGTCCCTACAAACATCCGCAAGGATGGAGAGTCGAATTTACTAATTAAGAGAGGCTTTTTCTATGGCACTGCAAGACCCTCGACCTGGCAAATGGCTGCTTTTTCGTATCTGGGCTGGCATCGGGCTGCAATCCTTTGGAGGTGGGGCTTCGACCACTTTTTTGATACAGCGAGCGTTTATCGAGAAGCATAGATGGCTCTCGATGGAAGAGTTTGCATACTTCTGGAATTTATGCGTGCTTACTCCGGGCATCAACCTTATCGCTGTGACGGTGTTGATCGGGCGTAAGCTGGGTGGAGCCGGTGGTATAGCCGTTTCTCTGGCCGGAATGCTGCTTCCCAGCGCACTCATCACCTTCCTGCTTACCGTTGGCTTCAAAAGCGTTGAGCATATAGCGGCGGTGCAGGCCATCCTGCGCGGTGTGGTTCCGGCCACCGGCGGCATTATGTTGTTGGTGGGACTGAATTTCGCTCTGCCACTCATTCGCAGGGGATATAAAGAAGGGATTTTTTATCTGGTGATAAGCGGCGCGCTCATTATCGTTTTTGCGCTGGCGGTTATTCTCTTGAAGCTCTCGGTGATCGTGGTGATTCTCAGCGCGGTTGTTCTCGGCGCGCTCATCTTCGCGCGCAAGTCGGCTGCTCCTCTCCTTGAAAAAGGGGAAGGGGAACAGTCATGATTAACCCGCTTATCTACTTCCTGCTCTTCCTGAAAGCCTCTCTCTTCTCGACGGGTGGCTTTAGCAACCTGCCGAGCCTGCACCAGGACTTGATCGCTAACGGCTGGGCGGTGGAAGCCGACTTCGGGCAATCTATCGCTATCGGCCAGATCAGTCCAGGCCCCAACGGATTATGGGTAATCAGCATGGGCTATCTCACTTACGGCTTTCTGGGCGCGCTGCTGGCGCTGATCGCCATCATCATTCCGGCATTGCTGGTGCTCGCCGTCTCAGCCGGTTATACACGTATCGAACATCGCGCAGGAGTGCAGGGCGCAATGCGCGGCGTTTCGCTGGCAGTTGTCGGTCTCCTGCTCACCGTTGTTGCAACGATACTGCGCCAGCCCGGCGCAGACTGGAAAGGGCTGCTGATAGCGGCAGCCGCGTTCGGGCTGGCTTTTAGTCGTAAGGTCAATATCCTCATTATTTTAAGCCTGGCGGGACTTGTGGGATACCTGCTGTATCGATAAGTAAGCCAGGGCGGGGGCAAGCCCCGCCCTTCACTGGGAGGTTTTTTTGAAACGCGCCGATCTCGCCTGTCATCCTGAGCGCAGCGAAGGATCTGCGTGCTGCCGACGAGAGATCCTTCGCTGCGCTCAGGATGACACCTCCCAGCTGGCTTGCCCCCGCCCTGGTCATTATTGCTAGTTGAGATCACAGAGCAAGCATAGGAGCAATTTCTTCCCATTCGACGCTGGTCTGGCGTCCGTTATCAAATTCTTCCAGAAGCCAGGCGCAGGCTTTTTGCAGGCGGGGATCGTCCTTAGAGATGTCGAGGCCGGTATGCTGGCGCACGAGGAAGATCAGGCCGGCCAGACCGCTTTCTTTGGTGAGCGAGACTTCAAGCGGCCTACCAAGCAGTTGAGGCACGTTGAAGGGGGCGTACATCCACCAGAATTTGTTGAGGCCGTCGGCATGGACGCCCGCCCTGGTGCGGTGCGCGTCGCGGCCATAGAGCGGGTATTTGGGGGGAATCGCTTCTCCCATAGTGGCATAGAGCGTTACCAGCTCGTTCAAGACGGTGAAATCTGGCTGTTTTTCGCGGAAGTAGCCCATACCCATCAGATGCAACAAGATGCCTTCAAGCGGAGCATTGCCGGTGCGCTCGCCTTTGCCGAGCGAGGTACCGTTGATGACACCGCAACCAGAGCGTAGAGCCGCGAGGCAGTTTGCCACTACCAGCCAGGTATCGTTGTGCGGGTGAAACTCCAGGTCGACCGGTTGCAGGCCGAGTTTGCGCATCTCCTGGAAAATGCGCGGGATGCTGCGCGGCAAGGCGACATCTTCATAGGGCAACCCCAGTCCCATGGTATCGCAGATGCGAAATTTCGGACGCAGTTCGGGAGCATATTCCGCGCTTATCTCCAGGGCGTTCTCGATGAATGGGCGCATAAAGTCCATCGGGGCGCGTGTAGCATCTTCGAGATGCAGCCGGGGACGAATGCCGGCATCCAGCGTCATCTTCAAGGCCTCAAGGTAGGTCTGCGCGGCCTGGTTTCTGCCGCCGGGCTTGAACTTGTGGAAGGTGTGATAATCCGAAGCGGAGGCTAACATGCCGGTTTCGCGCACGCCCAGGCTGCGAATCAGCACGACATCTTTAGCAGTGGCTCGAATCCAGGTTGTTGGCTCGATGGGCGCGCCCCCCTGGTAGCGATCCAGCGCGCCTTGCAGCGCGGCGCGGTCGGAAGGACGGTAGACAAAAAACTCGGCCTGGCGAATCGCGCCGGATTCGCCTGTAAAGCGGCAGAGGATATCGTATATTT
>DAHVFL010000517.1 GCA_027316975.1 Chloroflexota bacterium
CTTGATGATAGTCGCCAACCGCGCCATCGCTCTCGACGCTGATCGACGGTTGATCCCAGCTTTGTACAATCAGATCGCCCTGTACATCTCTAATAGTGATTTTCGACTCTTTACCGGCAGAAAATGTTTGCTGCATGTCTGTATCCTCCATTTATTGCTCAACAAAAATTTCTAGTCGTTTTCCTTCTTCAAGGTCCTGCACATCGAGCACGCGGCCCGTCGCGCCTCTTTCGATGGCCTGGATGATGTGCTGGACAGCATTTTCATGCATGGGTGGCGCAAAACGTGACAACATTCCCAGACTCAGGCTCACCAGAGGCACCGGCAAGGTAGCAGTCATTTTCATGTTTGGGTGCCTGCCGGATGTATCCGATATCCAGATACGCAGCGTATGGTTCTGCGGGCGCGCTTGCGCTTCCACCTGCTCTTGCCACGTTCCCAGTGTATCGAGCAGTCGCGCGGCTTGCAACGCGGATACCTGACCGGTTTCGACCATACTCAAGATACGATTGCGCTCTTCGGTTGCCATAGGCATAGCATTACCTCTTGAGCAAGCGCATGGCTTCCTCGACGCCTATTTCTTTCGCTGCCAGGCGGTCCAGCACAAGACGACGATCAACGCGACCGTCGTTTTCAGGCGCGCCGCCCAGCGCCGTGACAATCTCATCCAGGCGGCTGCGAGCGGTGTTATAGGCGATATCAAGGTCGGCAGCCAGTTTCTGGATGTTGCCCCGGTTTTTTACGAGCAACTCGACAAAGTCCAGTTGCTCGCGAGTCAGGCGACCGATCCAGCCCAGGTCAAACTGTCCCTCGATAACAATACCACTCCTGGGGCTTTCGAGCCGGGTAACAATCAGTTCATGGCCGCTAACCGGGTCCCTCGTAATAAGCGGGTACATACGTGTGTGTTCCTCCTGCTAATCTCTTGACGCTACTGAGCCTTTTTGTATATCTTTTGGTGATATTTACTATTCACATGTAGATAATAGCACGTCAATTTAAAAATGTCAAGGATTCTGGTAATTAAAATCAAGTCGTTGGCAATAATTTGCAAAATCACAGGGAAGGAGCGGGAGCCAGGGCGGGCAAGTCCCGCCCCTTTCACTGGTAGATTTTTTAAAAAAGGCATCAGCGAGGTGAAAAGTGTCATGCTGAGCGCAGCGAAGAATCTGCGTGCGACCCGGCGAGAGATCCTTCGCTGCGCTCAGGATGACACCTCTGGCGACTGCCTGTTTTACAAAACCTCCCAGTGAAAGGCCAGACCCACCCTGGCAGCGCAGCGCGTCCTCGCGTAGTAGGGTACGGGCGGGGCTTGCCCCCGCCCTGGCTTCGTCCGCCCTTGTCCCCGCCCTGGCGGTAGTGTATAGTATCCCTATGCACATAACCGATCTTGAACCACAGGTGAATAATGCAGAGCGCGTCAATGTATACGTTGATGGGCATTACCTGCTAGGCGTCAACGCCGTGATCGTGTTGCGCATGGAGTTGCGCATCGGGCAGGAATTGCTGCCGGAGCAATTGGAGCAACTGCGCAGCGAAGACGCCGAGCAGCAGGCGGTTGACCGCGCATTAAACTACCTCTCATTCCGCCCGCGCAGCCGTGAAGAAGTGCGTCGCTACCTGCAGCGCAAAGAGACACCCCCGTATATCATCGATGCCGCCCTGGAACGCCTCGATCGCCTCGACTTCGTCAATGATCGCGCCTTCGTCGAATTCTGGGTGGAGAATCGCGATAAGTTCAACCCACGCGGCGCGCGCGCGCTCAAAAATGAACTGCGCGTGAAAGGCGTGGAGCGCGACATTGTAGATGAACTGGTGGATAAGGATCAGGACGAAGAACTGGCCCTGCGCGCCGCTCGCAAAAAAGCCACATCACTCGCGCATCAACCCGGCATCGATTACCAGACCTTCCGCAACAAACTTGGCGCGTTTTTGCAGCGACGCGGCTTCGGCTACGAGGTCATGACATATACCGTCAAGTCCCTCTGGAATGAATTGAAACAAGAAGAATAAACATGCTCACAAATTCGTGACGCTCAAGCCTTGAAAACATTTGGCTTCATCGTATATAATATACATAGAGAAGAAATCCCAGAAACAAATTAGCACTGCCCAGGGCAGGCTATGCTTCGCCCCTGCAAAGACAGAACGACCTGGTTATGCAGGGGTGTGAAAGCATGGTCTGCCCTTTATACTGCCCTGCTCAATTGTCCTGCCCTGTTGGCGTCACCGTTGGCGTGTCCGTTGGTGTACCGCTTGTCGGGGTCGGCGTCGTTGTCGTCGAATTGTTGGATGGCGATGGCACGGGTTTGAGACGCGCCGGCGGATACGAGCTAACATTGAGCGGCACGACAGTAATGCTTGCTAGAGTGTCCGGCAGCGTAGTGCTATTGCCCTGCGTAAAGTGAATGGCAATGCTTTGCGCATCTATGCCCGGCTGGCTCGCCAGGAAGCGACGCGCATCACTTAGCGTCTTTCCTTTGAGGCTAGTACGAATAGACTGTAATTGCGCGGCTGGAAATTGGTAGAGGGCAACACCGCTGGCCGCGATCTTGAGAGCTACTTGCCCCGTAGCCGTATTTATACTCTGTATAACGGGTCG
>DAHVFL010000518.1 GCA_027316975.1 Chloroflexota bacterium
GGAATATTACGTCGAAAGCGGTCATCAGGCCCAACCAGGGTGGTGAATTGGGCGATGTGACCATCAGGTCGCCGGTGGCGCGTACCGCGCCGATGACTACGGGTACGATTAAGGGAAAAACCAGAATTGGTAACAACAGTTCTCTGGCCTGGGTCGCGGCAGCCATAGCGGAAAAAAGTGTGCCTACGGTGGCTACACCCAGTGTGCCAAGCAGCACAATGGGCAGCAACGCGCCGAACAACGGCACATTAAACAGGGCCGCGAAAACGGGCAGCGCTACTACTTCTACCACTCCAATGAAAAGCAGGTTGCCCAGCAATTTGGCAAGATAAATGGCTTTGCGGTCCACCGGACAGAGCAAAAGACGATCCATCAGGCCTTTTTCGCGTTCGGCGGTGATGGTGCGCCCCAGCCCGAGCAGGCTGGCGAAGACAAGGGCCACCCATAACGCGCCGGGAGCGATGGCGGCCTTGTTATCCACCCGCAGGTCAAAGGCGAAATTGAAGATTACCAGCACAAGCAGCGCGAACATGCCCATGCCCATCCAGGTCTGCTTGCTGCGCAACTCGCAGCGAATATCTTTCCAGAGAATTGCCAGCGTCTGTGCGAGAAATATCATCGCAGCGCCTCCTGGTATGCCTGCCGCACGCTGCCTGCTTCGAGAGCGCGCGTTTCGCGGAAATAGGCCATACGTCCGCCGCTCAATAAACCAGTATAGTCGCTCCATTGCATGGCGTGTTCAAACTGGTGCGTGGTGAACAGGACCGCGCCGCCATCTTGCGCATGTTCGCGTAATAGCGCTTCAAGTAAGGCGATACCCTCTTCGTCCAGCCCGGTATCCGGCTCGTCGAGCAGCAACAGGCGCGGGGTATGTAGCAGCGCGCGCGCGATAGCAAGCCGCTGCGCCTGGCCGCGAGACAGGGCGCTGGCGCGGTCATCAGCGCGTTTGAGCAGTCCAACCTGCTCTAATACGATGTGGGCGCGTTCCCTGGGGCGCTTCACGCTGTACATGCGCCCGAAGAACAACAGGTTCTCCATAACAGTTAGATCGTCGTAGAGATAGGGCTGGTGCGCCACAAAACCGATCGCTCGCCGCGCCTGCTGCGCCTCATGCATGATATCTAGCCCACAGATATGAACCCGGCCCCCGTCAGGCTCGGCCAGGCCTGCCAGGATGCGCAGCAGGGTTGTTTTGCCCGCGCCATTGGCTCCCAGCAGGGCCACGCGCTGGCCTGGCTCGACCGCGAGATTCACGCCGCGCAATACCGGCTTCAGTCCATAGTTCTTTTTCAACTTTGAAATCTCTAGATACGGATGGCTCACGATTTCGCCTTGCTGCTCTCCATTCTTCCGGTAAGGCGGCGGGAGCGGACGCGATGAATCGCGTCCCTACATTTTACCGTCCTCTTTGACGCGGAAGGGAAGAGTCTCCTTTGTTGCTTGTAACAGTTTTCGATATGGCGGCTTTCTTCTCGCCGGTTTCCTCGCTCATTAAGACACGCAGGCGCGCCTTCAAGGTATCGCGGCGTTCCTGATACTCTGCTTTCTTTATTGTACCAGCTTCGCAGGCTTTATCCAGTTCCAGCAATGCCTGAAGCAGCGATTCCTGCTCTTCTCGTGTAGAGCGTTCAACTTTTGCCTGCGCCAGGCGTTGTGATGTAGTCGGGGCCTTGTTTTTGGACAGGCTCTTTGCTGCCTTTCCGCGCTGCGCGGAGCTTCTACGCTGCATACGAATGTACACAAACCACGTTGCGGCTACGATAGCAAGCATCAGGACCGCAATGGCGATAAACCAGGGGGGACTCTGGTCTGTTTGCGATGAATTGGACTGGTTGGTGGGAGCGGGTAGACCATCAAGTTCAACGTGTACCTGCGTCCCGGCCAGGAGTTGCTTCGCCTCTAATTGCTGGTATGCCTGCTGGCTGACATTAACCGACCCCTTCGAGGCAAGTATACCAGAAGTGGCGTGATAATCCAACGGCGTCAACACCGATAAATCAACGGTGGGATAGACGACGGTATCGGCAAAATCATAACGCGACGCGCTATAGGGAACGAGAAACGAAAAGGCAAATTGGGACTGGCCGGGTGGAATAGCGGCATCGCTGGCGAAGCCCGGGTCAACCTGGACGACGTTATAGCCATCGAATCCTACCTTGAGTGACAACTGGCGCGCCCCCGATGGCAATGAAAAACGCAGCGCGTTGGGCTTCTGCCCGCTGGCTTGCAGCGAACCGACGTAGGTGGTCAGCCCCAGGTTCTCAAAAACGAAACTTTCGGTGATAGTGAGCAAACCACGCTGCGCATCTGCTTTATCGATCAATATATTGGCCTGCACAATGGCGATATTGCTGACGCTCGTAGTAGCATCATAGACAAGCAGGTTGAGCTGCTGCTCAGGCCTGTCACCCAGGCTGATCAGGCCGGTGAAATACTGCGCTTTCTGGTACAGCGTGTAGACCGCGTAGCTAATCGTTTTATCGGTATTCAATCCGCTAAACGAAAACATGCCACGCGCGTCAGTGGGAACTGTCTTGAGGTCGCTCGCGGTCTGGCCCTGCGCCATCTGCAAGGTGACGCTC
>DAHVFL010000519.1 GCA_027316975.1 Chloroflexota bacterium
GTCCTACGCCGCCTACACTGCGCCAGTTCCACTTGCCCAGGCGATGATAGAGCGTGTAGACGACCGTGCTGACCAGCCAACCCCAGCCGATCCAGCCCGTCCACTGCGTGACGACAGCCAGCAGGAAGCCGCGAAAAAAGAGTTCTTCGACCGGCCCATTGATGAACAGGTAGTAGAAGCTTTGCAGCGCGTGGTCGCCGGGCGTCGGCCAGCGAAACCAGGGGCCGACGATGATGACGCGATAGCAAATAGCGAACGCGGCCATTGCCAGCCCGATGCCTGAACCGAGCATGAGTTGTAGCGGCCAGTCGCGCAGCGTTACTCCCAGGAAGGAAAGCGGCAGGTGGAAGAGCACGATATACAGAAATGGGATCGCGCCGAGTGGAACAATGCGCATCAGCACGTCGGGCCAGAGCCAGCGCCAGGTGTCGGCGGCTGTCGAACGCGCCACCTGCGTCGATTTTATGGAGGACACGCGTTTACCTCTCCCTCATCCTTTCCTGTTGTGCCATACTCTTTCAGCCTATATTGTGTGCTACAGAGGTCTCCCACTTCCATTCCTCTACTTCTCCCTTCACAATTTTTATGTTTTGCTAATCAATCGAGATAAACCATCTTCAACTTCGTCTCTGCTCAGGTTTCCGCCCAGCAGTATGGCATCGCTTTTCTGCTGGAGGCGGTGGTAAAAGGCAATGCCTGTGATTACGATGCCACGATTGCCGGGGTCGGTTACGAGGAGTTCCGAGAGCGTGTCTTCGGCCTGCGAGAAGCGGCGTGTGCGTTCAAAGTAGCGGAAGAGCATTTCCTGCGTGTGTTGTGGCAGGTCATAGTCCGCCAGTTTGAACGTGAGTCCCTCGATTTCAGCAACCGGGTCGAAATGGTCATAGGAGGTACCGGTTGATAGAACCTCAAGATACAGGTTCATGGCTTTCAAAAAGCAATAGTAGCTCTCGTTTTCGTTTTCCTGCAACTGGTGGATTTCGCCTTCGGCTTTCAGCAGCGTGGCAAGTAGCCAGCATTTTTCTGTGTCCAGCTCTCCTACCGAGGTCAGAAAGGCCAGCAGGGTTTCTTCAGAAGCGGTATGAATGAAGCCCGCGCCCATGCCTAGCATCTGTTTGTACTGATCATCGATGAAAGTGAGCGCGCCCTGGTAGTCTTGACGCTCCTGGTGATAGAGAATTTGAGCCAGCGCGCGGCCTATTTGTTCGGCTATTCTCAGAATATAATCGTTTTGTGGCATACACTAACTCTCATGCTCTATTGATATTCATGTAGTGAAATTAAACAACGATCAGTAAATCAGTAGCGACACCCCTTGTGGGTGTCCCGTCCTTCTTAACATCTATACCAGTAAAAAGGGTGAGCTACGGGACGGGACACCCACAAGGGGTGTCGCTACTGGCCTGTTAGCCGGGCGATGGCGTGTTCGATGCGTCGCGTGGTGCGTTCGCGTCCGAGTACTTCCATCATGGTGAAAAGCGGCGGCGTGTGCGGGCGACCACTGACGGCGGCGCGGATGGAGCCGAGCAACTGCCCGGCCTTCAAGCCTGTCTCGTTTATGAGTTCGCGGATGGACGGTTCCATTACCTCGTGGTCCCAGGTTGCGAGGCTTGCCAGCACGTCACGCACGCGCACTAAGGCGGCGCGTGTCTTCCCGGCGTCCATGCCTTTCTGGATCAGCAGGGATGCGTCGAACTCCTCGTCGGTGTAGAAGAAGGAGACGGCAGCCGCCGCCTCGCCCAGGGTGCGCAGTCGCTCCTGTTCGAGGCTGAGGACGCGGGAGGTGTAGTCGAAGTCGAGCGGGCGCGAGATACTAGCGGGCAAGCCGCCTTCGGCCTCCGGTCGCTCCATGAAGGGTAGCGTGCGGCGCGTAAACTCTTCAAGGGAGAGTTTGCGAATGTAGACGCCGTTCATCCAGGCCAGCTTTTCGGCGTCGTAGATGCCGCCGGATACGCCGATGCGCTCCAACGAGAAGACATGTATTAACTCTTCGCGTGTGAATAGCTCGGTTTTGTCGTCAAATGACCAGCCAATCAAGGCCAGGAAGTTAAAGACGGCTTCGGGCAAGAAGCCCTGCTGCTGAAAGGTTTTCCAGGAAGGAGCGTTGTGCCGCTTGCTGAGTTTTTTCTTATCCTGGCCCAGCACATCCGGCACATGATAGATCAAGGGTGGCTGCCAGCCTAAGGCTCTCCATATCTGGATGTGACGTGGCGCGCTGGAAATCCATTCCTCGGCGCGCAGCAGGTGGGTGATCTTCATCAGGTGATCGTCAACGATATGCGCGAGATGGTAGGTTGGCAGACCGTCCGACTTGAGGATAATGAAATCATCGTTATCGGCATTCTTGAAGGAGATATCGCCGTGTAACTCGTCATGCACAACCGTTTCACCGTCAAGCGGCATGGCGAAGCGCACCGTCCAGGGAAGGCCCGCGGCTTCGTTGGCGGCACGTTCCTCCGCGCTCAGGTAGCGGCAACAGCGATCGTAGCGCGGCGGCAACTTTTTCGCTATCTGCTCTTTGCGCATGTGATCGAGCCGTTCGGATGTGCAATAACAGCGATAGGCGTGTCCAGATG
>DAHVFL010000051.1 GCA_027316975.1 Chloroflexota bacterium
CTTCCGCTGCGCCGTGGACATCGTCGGCCCCAGCAACCTCATCACCCTGATCGAGAGCGTCCCGGAGTACTGGAAGCCTGCCATTGCCATCTTCCACCAGCGCGTCGGCGATCCCGCCACCGAAGCAGAGTTCCTGAAATCGCGCTCGCCTCTTTTCAAAGTCGACCAGATCAAAATTCCCCTCCTGATCGGCCAGGGCGCAAACGACCCCCGCGTGAAACAGGCCGAATCCGAACAGATCGTCGCAGCCATGCAAAACAAGGGCATCCCCTACGAATACATGCTGTTCCCCGACGAAGGACACGGCTTCGCCAAAGCCGAGAACCGCCTCACGTTCTTCGCAGCCGCAGAAAAGTTCCTCGCCCAACACCTGGGAGGCCACTATGAAGAATAGGAAGAGATACAACAAGAGATTTCATCATGGCTCCGCCATGATGAAATCTCTTGTTGTATCTCTTCCTATTCTCTGCTAAGGCGTAGGCGTCACACTCGCAGTCGGTGACGCCGTTACCGTAGGAGTCGTCGTAGGTGTCGGAGTACCCAGGTTGATACTGGTATCATCGAAAGATTGCAGCGTAATAGTCGGGCTGCTTGCGTTCGTATTGGGGAAGTAGGTAATAGTGACGGTATCACCGACCTGGGCAAGCGGCAGTTTGGGCGACAGAGTCAGGTTAGCGGTGAAGATGACGGGTTGCCCGGCCACCTGGATATAGTAGATGCTATTGGCACCCTGCTGCACAGAGGAGATGCGCGTAATCTTCTTGCCCGTCACGGTTTGCAGCGTACCTCCATTGGGTGTAACAGCTCCGCAGCTATTCTGAATGTTGTTCTGCGCCAGCCACGTTTTATAGTCGTTGAGGGCCGATGGCAGGTTGGCCTCAAACTGCACATTGCCACCGTTCAATTTGTTCGCGTCGATTATGCCCACGTCCTGGAAAATGCCGCCGCTACTGTAGATAGCTACCCATGTGGGAACGGAGCATATCTGGTACAGTTGGAAACTGTCCACAGTGTATTTCAGGATGTTGGCGCGCGTCGAAGCAAAGGTGTTTTCCACATTAGGACCAATGCCCAACCCGGCCGCCGCCGTGTAAAAGACGGCCTGATTTTTACGTGTGTCGAAAAGGAAAACCCCCGTGCTGGAGTTGTCACTCTGCACATTTGAGGTCATCGGCACGAGCCAGACTGGTTGATCGGCGTTGTTGTAAACAAGCTGCGGGCCAGTGGTTGCCGGTTGTTGCTGATTAGCGCCGGACGGGTTGAACCAGGGAGCCGCGTGATACAGACCCCACCATGTCAGATACTGGTTGACGGTATCTGATGGTATGACGCGATCAACCCAGGCAGGCACACTCTGCGGATTATACTGAACGATGTCTCCGGTATGCGCGTTCACTATCAGCACTTTACTGAGCACCTCGCCGGTGTAGCCGCGTGTGGGCTGCATAAGCGAGATAGTCCAGTAGGGACGGAAGCTATCGTCAAGCTCAAGCGTAGGGTCGGCCAGCCTGCCATTGGTATAGCCGCTCAGGTAGACATGACGCAGCAGGTCCTGGTTGAAAATGGCTCCCGGCAGGTAGGCAAGCGAGTCACTGGAACTCACACGCAACTGGGGAGACGCCTGCGGATTTTCGGCATCAACCACCACAAAACCGGGCGTCGAAGAATTGGAGAGGTTGATGAAAATGTTGTTATATGAGAGCGGCGCTACATAGTAGAGGCGATGGTTGATCGATTGCAGGGTGTAGCTGGCGGGATCGATATTGTATTGCGATCCCAGGTTCTGGCCGTTGGAGCCAAGTACCTGCTGCCCCTTGAAGTTGGCAACGGCGGCGCTGACCAGCACGATATGTTTGGGGTCAGTCGGCACCAGGGGCGTAGACGATTTTTCAACGGTGATATTGGGAATAGCAGCCAGCGCCTTAGCGTTACTGTCGAACCAGGTGGTGAAGACAACGATCAAACCTGCTACCACAATGCCTATACCTACCGCTATCACCAGGCCAAAAATGCCCGCCGCAATCGCGCCGCGTGAGACGTTGCCTGACAACTGTGTAGGACTCCGGCGTGTAGAAGTCCGGCCCTGGCTGGCGGCGGAAAGGTCTTCGAGCGTGCCCAGAGCGGGACGGGCATAAGCAAACAGGTTGCCGATGCTGCTAATCACCAGAGGCCACAGTACCCATTGCCAACCACCGAAAGGACCGGTCAGCGCAGGTTCGGAGAAGTAGACAATGGCAAGGCAGAGCAGGAAGTTGAAGATAGAGTATCCAACCAACCAGCGCAAGAATTTTTTTGCTACGAAGGGTTCGCGCCGTCCAAAGGCCAGTCGTCCGATCGTGAGTATTGCCATGACGATAATCGCGCCAATCAGCGCCAGTAACAGAACAATCATGACTGTATCTCCTCATTCTTATGGGGCTGCCACCTCGTAAAAGATGACCGTCCTGGAGTAATAGTGCTAAGGCATCCCATGTGAAGCCCGGATGCGTCCAGCAAGAAAAGGTAGTGCGCATACAATAATACCGGAATATCCTCCCCTATTGTAGTGTTCTTATACGTAATAAGCAACACCTTTATCAAATACGTTATAATAAGCCGAAGACAGCTATGTGATCGAGCGATTCAAGGAGTCATACCCTCATGCAATTGTTTGGAAGAAAATCAAGAACTCAAATAGAAAAACTGCCGGATGGACAGGATCGCCTCCCACCCGGACAATACTTGACCGCCAAGTGGCCGGTATTGAGCTATGAACGCACCCCGCAAAAATTGCCCGCCAACTGGAAATTGAAGATCAAAGGTCTGGTAGAGTATCCCTTTGAACTGACATGGGAAGAGCTACTGGCCCTGCCGCGCACCACCATTACCAGCGATATTCACTGCGTAACAACATGGAGCCGTTACGACAATACCTGGGAAGGCGTGCATATCCGCGAGATTTTACAGCGCGCCAAACCCCTGCCAGGGGCAAAGTTCGTCATGGTGCATTCCTGGACCGACTACACTACCAATCTGCCACTGGTTGACCTGGACGACGACGACGTGATTATCGCCATTAAACACGACGGAAAAGAACTGGAAGCCGAACACGGCGGCCCCGTGCGCCTGGTCGTCCCCAGACTCTACTTCTACAAAAGCGCCAAATGGCTGGACGGCTTCGAGTTCATGGAGCAGGACCGCCCCGGCTTCTGGGAGCAGCGCGGCTACCACAACCACGCCGACCCCTGGCAAGAAGAGCGTTACTGGTAATATGAATACCTGGCACCCATCCATCCCGGCGAAACGCTCAGGGGAGTAATGACCGTCCTTGACGGTTCAACACGCAAAGAGCGTGGTGATACAACTATTGATCTCGTAACACTACGGATGCGTTATACGAATCGTGAAGGGCAAGACGTGTTAGTAGCAACAACAGGGCTTGTCAGTCGGGAATGAAGACCTGTCATGTTCATTGGGAAACCATGCAGAGAGACAATGTGTTTGAGTATTTACACATATCAATCTATTTCACAGGTACCAACCTGAAAGTTGCAGGTAGCATCTTTCTTCATCAGTACCAGGGCGTTGCCACCAGCGAGCCAGAGAAACACGAACTAAGGTACCAGCAGGAATCAGACCAATCGGGTCTGCGAAACCAACATACTTGATAAAGAGCTTCCTTACTGCTGGAAATACATCCTCCGGTTGCATAATTATTTGATAGTAAGGCTGTCCTTCTCTAAAGCTTAAACTCTGGCTCAGCGGGCACGTTGGCAACCAAAAACCTGTACTACAACTGGGAAGGCCTCTCATTCTCGAAATATACCCTGTTCTTTCTAAAAGAAGCTTTCCTTCAAACAGTTGATCCGGTTCACCACACCAGGGCTGTACTCGTTGCATAAGCATATTTCGCAGATTAGATGTTGGACCTATATATGTTTCTCGCATGACGCGAATATCTTCTACATGAGGTCGAGTAATGCCATAATGTGGTTGAAATACTAACTCCCAAACCTGCCCAACTTCAAACCTTGTATCATTTGGTTGGTTGGAACCATCTGAACGTAAAAGACGAACACCCTCATTCGTTTCGAGATTTAAACCGCCAACGCAAACTGAATATTCACCCATCCTGGTTTTTGCGACGATAAGAACCCTGGCCATATTGCTTCCCCCTTTGATTTAATTTTGTGACAGAAGTTCTTTTGCCTGTGGTTTTATATGCTCTACCCCAATGTTTAAATCCCTGGCTAGCTTTTGTGCTACTAGCGAACGATGACAGGCTTCTGGTTCACGTTCTACACAAAAAAGACCGACAACTTTTGCGTCTGGCCCTGTTCGCTTAATAAAATCATCAGAATCAAAATTGGTTAAACATTCCTGCTCATACGCCTGGATGAATGCCTGACTCAGCTCTTTACGAGTACGTTTTGCGATACCCAGTTTTTTGTCTTCCTGCTGCTGCTTTTCCCGAATATCCTGGCTGGGAGCCAACTCCTTGAGGTGTAGATACAGAATGCCTGATTCCCCCAGGCGCTTTTGAAGATATGTGCTGTTGACGAAGGCATACGTTGAGCCGCGCATACCACGACGTAACCGTATATCACAAAACGTATCTACCTTCGCGTCAAGCAAAGCCTCAAAGAAGCTTTGCTCGTCAAAGCCGTACACACCTATGGTAACAATTCTGACTTTCACTCACTTATGCGCTCTCTTTTATTGAAGTATGCTTTTTGCGCGATCTTCTAGTTTTCCGATTAAGGGCTACTTGAGAGTCCGCATCAAGAAAAGAAAGTTGTCCGCTCGCCTGTCCAATTGCAAAGAACTGGTTGACTTCATCCTGGGTTTTAGTGTTGCCTGCTTCGTCGATATGCAAGACAGCCAATCCCTGCTCCACGAGCGAACTACCAATCAGTTTTCCGCGATGGCATTCCTCTGGTTTCATTTCGCTGCACATAAGAGCGATTGGTAATTGCTTCTCCCAGGCTGTGCGCAAGCGGCCGATGCCTCTCTGGTAGAAATCTTTCTCGTGGAGAATTGTATAATCAACCTTCCCATCCTCTGTATAGCAACTAGCATCACCAGGTCTGCCGCCCAGTGTATCGCCCATGTACACATAGCGAATGTGCTGTTTTTGCAGATAGTGCTCTAAAGCTTCTTTTGAGAATTCAGGTTTATAACGTGAGTAGGGCTGTGAACGAAGATCAATCAAATATTTGACATCATACTTCTGTAGCAGCTTGATGAAATCTTCAATGGAGCGGTTCCCATAGCCAATGGTATAAATAGGTGTGAATGGCATGATTACCTCCACTACGAATGATTTCTGGTCAGGCATTCGCTCAAATCTGCGTGATGCTAGTATAATATTGCATAGAACATAAGTCAATAAAATATGACCTGTTACTTCTCCAGCGAACTCTTCGTATTCCGCTCCCCATCATAGCTCAGCAGTATCTTCTTGCCCTCGTACAGCGTCTCAAGATGCACCGGGCGACCCCACAGAGTATACACATATTGGAGCGTCTTCTCAGCGTAGACCATATCGAGTTCCTGGCCTTCAAAGAGGTGATTGATGTAGAGTTCGCGATTGCCCCGGTAGTCGCCATTTTCCACGACGAGATAGGGGCTGCCGAAGTTGGTCATGCTGGCAACGATGCCGTCGCGCACCTTCTCCCAATTCTTTTCGACGATGACCCACTCGTCGCCCTCTTTTTTATAGAGGTAGAGATCAAGTTCTTTAATCAGGTCTTTGGTAAGGTAGTTGCGCAGGAATGAAACGTCATTGTCCATTTCGCGCACCTCGAAGATCTTCTGGCGACCCTGGCCGGGTTTGCGACCCTGGCGTTCCTGTTCCTCTTTCGTGGGGTTATCCCAGCGCCGCTCAATGTCCTCGAAGACCTTAAAGCCTACATAATAGGGATTAAGGTGCGTTTTCGATGGCGAGAGCACGCCTGAATGCAGTGTGGCAAATTCCAGTATGTCGGAGTCAGAGATGTAACCATTGTCGCCCATCGAACGCATGATGCGCGAGTGCCATATTGAGGCCCACCCCTCATTCATGGTCTTCGTTTGCATTTGTGGCACAAAGTACAACATTTCCGTGCGTACAATATCAATGATGTCGCGCTGCCAGGGTTCCAGGTGTGGCGAGTAACGCATCAAGAAAAGCAGGATATCCTTCTCCGGCTGTTCGGGAAACCTGGGCGACTTGCCACGCTTGCGTTCGCGCGCCTCTTCGGCCTTTTTTGCCCTGGTATCGAGTCCCCACAGATCATCGTAAGGGCCTGGTACGACGTGAGCAGACTTCTCCTCATTTTTATCCTTATCCGGTTCGTCCTGGCGGATCAAGAGGTTATAATCTACATGCTCTTGAATGGAGAGGACAGCGTCCAGGAAACGCTCGACTTCGGCTTTGCCGTGATCGAACTCGTATTTGGCGATGCGCTCGGCGTGGAAGCTGACTTTATCGATCATGCGGCGCGAGGTGTGCTGGAAGTAGGCATTGTTCTTGAAAAAATCGGTATGCCCAAATACGTGCGCCGCCACGAAAGTATTCTGAAGCAGATCGTTCATTTCCATCAGAAAGGCGTAGCTGGGATTGGTGTTGACCACCATCTCGTAGATTTTGCTCAATCCGAAATCGTACTGCATTTTCTGCCGGTGGTAGGCTTTGCCGTGCGTCCAGTGGCTGAAACGTCCTGGCAGGCTGTACGAGGCAAATTCGTACATGATCGATGCAGGCACCAGTTCAAAATGGGTAGGAAACGGGTCAAGCCCGAAATTGCGAGCCTCTTCCCAGGCGTGATCAATGCCATCTCGTAATCGTTCAATATCGCTATCGGCCATGAGAAACTCCTATCTAGCGTGAGGGGACGGTATCGCGTAGCGCGAAGAACTTCCTCAGCGCGGGATAGACCTCTTTCTTGTCAGAGATGGTCACAGAATTGAATTTCTTATCGTTGATCTTGTTGTACGCAGACATCAATGTGCTGGGTGAGCGATAATGCCCCTCGCGAA
This sequence comes from Chloroflexota bacterium, assembly GCA_027316975.1. Classification (GTDB taxonomy): domain Bacteria; phylum Chloroflexota; class Ktedonobacteria; order Ktedonobacterales; family Ktedonobacteraceae; genus CF-113. The sequence goes on from DAHVFL010000051.1 coordinate 7,000, forward strand.
TTTCTCCGTAGCCAAAGATGTTGCATAGTTCCATCAGCTTCGTCACCAGTTGCACGCAGCGGTCGTTGTCCCAGGGCAGGTTATCACCATCAGAGAAGTGGAACGGGTAAATGTTCCAGTCATCCGGGTTGAAGCGCTCTTTGATGATTTGCAGGGCCAGTTCATAGGCCGATGAGACCTGCGTGCCGCCGCTTTCTCCTTTATGGAAGAACTCATCCTCGGTAACTTCTTTCGCCTCGGTATGGTGGCTGATGAAGACGATTTGCACGTTGTTGTACTTAGTTCGCAGGAAACGCACCATCCAGAAGTAGAAGCTGCGCGCGATGTACTTCTCAAATTCGCCCATCGATCCGCTGACATCCATCATGGCTATCACAACCGCGTTGGATTGATATTTAATGGTCGGCTCCCACACCTTAAACCGCAGATCATCGGACTTGATATCCTTGAATTTGGCTTCGCCTTTGGCGGCGTTGCGTTTCAGATTTTCCATAATGGTGCGCTTCTTGTCAAGATTGGTGAGCGGCCCTTTTTTGCGCACATCGGTGAAGCGCACAGCCTCGGTCTGGAGTTCCTGCTGGCGTTTCTGTTCCAGGTTGGGCAGGCCGAGATCCTCGAAGATCATCGCGGCCAGTTCGTCCATCGTGATTTCGGCTTCGTAGTAATCATACCCGGTCTCTTTGCCAGCATCGCCCTTCTTGCCCTTGCCGGGGCGCGGCTCCTGAGCAATCACATCTCCCACTTTGCTTTTGCCATTGCCCTCGCCCGCGTGTGTTTGACGGCCTGGATCGTAGCGGAAACGGTACTCATCCAGCGAGCGGATGGGCACGCGCACCATTTTCTTGCCATCTGAAAGGATGATATTCTCTTCGCTGACGATATCACCGAGGTTCTTCTTGATGGCCTCGCGAATTTTCTCTTTATGACGTTCCTGATCTACCTGCCCCTTGCGGTGCAACGACCAGTCATGTTGTGAGACAGACATGGAGAACACTCCTTAACTAGCCAGGGCAGGAGCAGAGCCGCCGCCCGTACCCTGTACGGAATACCCTACATTTACTAGCCAGGGCGGGGGCCAGCCCCGCCTTTCACTGGGAGGTTTTTTTGAAACGCGCCGATCTCGCCTGTCATTCTGAGCGTAGCGAAGAATCTCTCGCCGGGTAGCACGCAGATCCTTCGCTGCGCTCAGGATGACACCTCCCGGCTGGTCGGTTCTTTTCTGAAAAACCTCCCAGTGAAAGGCAGAGCCGCCGCCCGTACCCTGTACGGAATACCCTACATTTACCTTATCGTATAGGGTACGGGCGGCGGCTCTGCCCCTGCCCTGGTCCGGTTGCGGCTACCTGTTCAGCAAACTCCCGGTATAGCGTAGAATTTCATTGGCGCATACATGGCAGTACCCATGTTCTGCCATCAGGCGGTTCACTACCTCGTTAATCTTGCGGAGTTGCTCTTTATCGGGCGTGCGCGTCGAAGTGGTGATCTTCACCACATCGCGCAGGTCGGCGAAGAGTTTCTTCTCAATGGCCTCCTTCAAGCGTTCGTGGCTGGTGTAATCAAAGGTCATGCCTTTACGCGCCAGCGACGAGATGCGGATCAGAATCTCCTCGCGGAAGCCCTTCTTGGCGTTTTCGGTGATGCCAATCTGCTCCTCAATGGAACGCATCAACTGCTCGTCTGGCTCCATGTCCTCTTCGGTGATGGGGTCGCGCAGGCGCGTCTTATTACAGAACGCTTCGACATTGTCCAGGTAGTTATTGAGCAGCGTATGCGCCGACTCCTCGTAGGAGTAGACGAAGGCGCGCTGCACCTCTTTCCTCGCCATGTCGTCGTATTCTTTACGCGCCTCTTGAATGAAGTTGAGGTATCGCTCGCGCTCTTCGCGTGTGATGCTTGTATGCTGGTCCAGACCATCGCGCAGCGCTCTCAGGGCATCGATTGGATTGATGCAGGTGGTATTCTGCTTCACCAGCGCGCTCGAAAGGCGGTTAATCACATAGCGCGGCGAAATGCCGTCCATGCCCTCGCGCACAGCTTCATCCTGCAACTCCTTGATGTCCTTCTGCTTGAAGTCTTCGATGTCCTCGCCATCATACAGCCGCAGCTTCTTCATGATGCTCATGCCCGCCTTCTTAGAGGGTTCAAGGCGCGTCAGCACGGCAAAGATGCTGGCGATACGCAGCGTATACGGCGCGATATGCACATTTTGCAACGCGCTCTGCTTGAGCAGCTTCTCGTAAATCTTGATCTCATCCGAAGCGCGCAAGTTGTACGGCACCTTGACGAGAATAATGCGGTCTTGCAAGGCTTCCGACTTCTTGTTGCCCACAAACGATTGATACTCATGCTCGTTGGTATGGCTCACGACCACTTCATCGGCATAGATCATGCTGAAACGCCCGGTCTTGATGTTCTGTTCCTGGCTCAGTGTAAGCAGTACATACAGGAACTTCTCATCGCAGTTGTGATTGACAAGACCATTGGCAATGAAGGTACTGGAGCCGGGCACGTTGAAGTCCCAGCAGTCGGCTTCGCTCTCTTCAATAGAGACAATCTCATCGTAGCATTGCGACTGGTTGAGCAACGCGCTCAATCCGGTAGGCGGCTCAACCCACCCTTCCAGCTTTCTCAGAACTTTGGTCGCCATCTCGCGCGTGCATGTAGTAGTGCCGGTTCGCAACATGTGCAGATTGATATAATCCTCGCCTGATACCTGGTACGCGCCCTCACGCGCGCGGTAGCCAGAACCTTCGACCGCCATAGCGCGATCCATAACGACGCGCTGGAGTTCATTCGAGATGGTTGTCCAGTATGCGGCGGTATTGGGCAATACATCGGCGCGCCCTGCGCGTGGCTGTTCTGCGCGGCGTTTCTCATACGTGAACTGCTTGCGCACAGGCAAGAGACGCATCTGCGCGGCCAATCGGTCGGCATCCTCGCCGCTGGCAGTTACGCTCCAATACTCACGATAGGAAGCATCTTTCGCGGCTCGTTGCAACGTCTTCACACGCCGACTTACAACACCCAGGTTCAACAGAACAATCTGAATCTGCTTCGATAGCTCCTCTGAAGTCGTTGCCCAGGAAAGCCTGCCATGCAGATTGACCGTGCCATCACCCGCGAAGTAGCCTGCCAGGAATTCCAATACGGACTCACGCGACGACTGGAGCACAGTCCAGGGGATTTCTTTGTTATACGCTCCTGTCTTGAAACCGCTATATGCCAGGAAATCGGCCAGAGCAACGCTATTCAGTTGTACTACACCGCGATACTGGCGCGGCGTGATACCAAAGATCGATTGTGTCAGTTGTGTATAGTCCGCGCGCAACTCATCTTCTTGATTGGCAAATCGCACTGTACCATCAGGCCGAACATCACCCTCGGCTACCAGATAGCCAAGCCAGCGAGCCAACTCAGGTGTCATGCGCTCAGGAATACGAATGGTCAAAGCATGTTTTGATCGCTCTGATTGCCACTGCAAAGCGACATCCTGCCCCCACAGGTTCTGCCCCTTCTGAATCACAACCCAGTCGCCAACCTGAAGCTCATCATGCCGCTTCCAGACCTGGACACCTTCATCGTTGACAACCAGGATGCGGTGCTCAAAGCCGCCTTCGGACACATAACCACGCCGCGTTGTAACACATTTCGTTGGCTTCATACCGGCATGATACAGATGCGCCGTTGTTTCGATACCGGTGCTGGTCGCAATCTGAATAGCAACCTCCCGCGACTCGCCCTCTGGATGATCGAGGTGAGCGAAGGAGTGCAGCCGCCGAATCCCGTATTGCGTGAATATAAGCGAATTTCCGTTTGCACACTTCAACATCTCGACGAACTCCATGACGCCCCGGTTTGCAATATTCAACTCACCGTCGAACCGGTATGCGCGCGGATCGCTTTCAACCCCCACTTCACCTATAGTAGAGAGGTCGATACCTCCAACCAGTTCGCTGATGTCCTGGCTGTTGTGTTGCATGAAACCATCGGCAACGAACGAGTGCGTTCCAGGCACAAGCAGATCATAAACAGGTTCAATCCCGGCGGCGCGAATCTCGCGTACCGCCAGCCAGAGATAGTTCTGTTTGACCAGCGTAGCAAGCGAACTATGCGCCAACTCGGGCTGTTTAACTAGAACAGTGCGCGCACGATTGAAGGAAAGTTGACGATTGCCAGACATGATGCGTGCCAGGTAGCCATCGCCTCCATGTCCATTCAACAAAGTTGTGCCATGTGGCAAGTGGTCATAGTTGGTCTTGTTGCTGCGTGTCTCGCGTAGAGGCGATGTTGCTTTGTTGCGCAGGGATGGGATTTGTTCAACAAGATCAAGCGCCTGGTCGCCCCGCAAAGTGACATTATAGTACAGTTCGCCATCATCTTCATGGTTCCAGAAAGAGCCGATGACGCCCAGATTGAGCAAAGCGATATGCACCTGGCGGGCAAGTTGGCGCGACTTGGAAGTATATTTGAAGGTACTTGATCCTTGTTTGTTGCCGCGAATGGTAGCATCTCCCCAGAAGAGACCTTCCAGGAAAGCGAGCATATCCTGTTCGCTACTGCCTAGAACGGAAGCCGGAATAGATTTCGCATGGGAGCCGCGTGCGATGCCAAGCTCTCCACGCAACCATGTGCTGAGAGCCTTGTTGCTAATCGAAATGTTGAAGTTGTAGGTTTCACCTTTGCGATGAGGTATAGCTTCCAGTCCGAAAAGATCGCGTGTCAACTCGACAAAGCGGTTAATGAGGGTCTGGCTGCTATTGACGAACCAGGTCTCATAAGGGGTCACGCTGCCTTCTGCCGTCAAGAGACCCAGCCAGTAGGCCAGTTCAGGCGTCATGTTGCGCGGTTGGCGCGGCATAGGATAGAAACTCTGTGGTAGCTCCGCGCTTTGTCCAAAGATGCGACTGCCGCGCGCCAGGGCTACATAGTCGTCTGGCTTGAGATCGCCAATTTTGGTCCAGGTCAGTTCGCCACCGTGTTGTAAAGTAAGCAGCGGATGATTGGCTGTGCCACGAATGCTATAACCGAGATTGGTCTCAGCCTCATAAATGGGTTGGAAGCCACCACAATAGAACCTGGCGGCTTTTTCCGGGCCGTCAATGCCCAGAATAGTCGTTTCAAAGGGTACAAACTCATCTTCACGCGGCTTGTCAGGCAGTTGGAGGTACATGTCCTCCATTGTCTGTAACCCTTGATCGGTCAGCACAAGGGTATCACCCGTCACGCATTTCGGATCGGATGGTGTGAATGTTCCAACTCCCACTCGATATTTTTCGCTAAATGCAATACGTTTGACGGGAACATCTTCGATATGGCCCCTGAATTGCGTATCGATCATATAGCGGCAGTGGGGGCAGAGGTCGCCCTCGATGTACAGGCCAAATTCTTTTTCGACATCGGCGCGAAGATCATTGGGGATGAGGTGGAGCGGCTCCTCGTGCATGGGGCAATCTCTGATGGCATAGACCGCGCCCTGCTCCGTGCGGCTGTAGGCTTCCAGCCCGCGTTTCATCAGGTAGACAATCGTAGATTTGCCGCCGCCGACGGGACCCATCAACAGCAGAATACGTTTGCGTACTTCCAGGCGCTGCGCGGCTGAGTGGAAATACTCGACGATCTGTTGCAGTGGTTTTTCAATGCCGAAGATTTCCTCATTGAAGAAGTTGTAGTTTGGCTCACCGTTGCGGGAAGATTCAAACCCCGAGTCCATAATCATATGATAAATGCGTTCGTGCGAGAGCCGTCCCACTTCTGGTTTCTTAGTTGCGATCTCGAAGTACTGAGCGAACGTCCCCTCCCATTGTAGGTCTCGTTCACGGTCCCTGTATTCCTCTAACCGTTTCACCAGGTCCATATGTCACCCTCTCTGTTCTCTATTGTAAGGACGTTGGTACGATCACTAACTGCTGTCGGGACTCGATGTAGCGCGTCCCACTAAGGCAACCGGTACGTATCATTTGAATGATGCATTTACTACGAACAAACAGGTCTATTGATTTCAAAAGGGCTGGTTTCTCGCTCGACACTTCGAGTTGTAGAACCCAGCCCTTTCTTTACTCATGCTAAATGGAAGGTGAACCGCTCGACTTCGTCGAGGTAGAGAATCAACCATTTCGTTTTTAAGCCGTGACAGAAGATGGAAACCCTCCTGTTTTATTCTCAAATGTGGTCCCATTTTCCATTCCTGGCAGAGATGAAACCTACGAGATTCCGCCATAGAATATGGCTAGTATTCGTAGCATACAGCACAGATAAGCATGTGTCAAGTGTAAAAAAGAGCATTCGAGAGGATTTCACAACACTTTCACACATCCTTTAAGGAAGGGAATGGCGCTCGACAATCCTCAACGGTCCTGTAAAAGAGACATTCTTAACGGGGCTTCGACAAGCGGTAATGTCACTTCGATGAAATGACGAAAGTAATAGCGTCTCCATATGCAGCGCCCACCGTTTGCGCCGCATTTCCGTTACGTACCGCAATAGCAATATAGCCCGAACTATCGCCATAGATGAATGGGCGGCCATCTTCCGCGCCATCGGCAAAGAATCGCCGGCGCTCATCTATGGTCTTAGCCTGTACTGGAAAGGAAGCCCGCACCTGTGGAAGATCAAACAGGTCAGGCAGCATAGTCAGGGGGATCGAGGTGATAAGGTTGCCAAAATTGTCAACGTGGATGATGTGCGCGTCGATGGTTGAGTCATGCCATGCGGGTTGGCCGGTCGCCAGGCGTTTGAGGTTGGTCGGGTCTATGGCTGTCCCCAGGTCGCCCATAATAGCAGACCCCTCGCGCGCCAGGTGTGCTCCGACGGGCGAAAAGATATCGCGGCCATGAAAAGTCGCGCTAACATGTCGCAAGTGATAGGCTGGATTCGAGAGCAGAACGGCTGCATGAGCCTGCTGTTCAGCGAGGATATAGCTAAATAGTCCATTGTCGGGACCAACAAAGAACCATTCACCCGCGTAAAGAGCAATAGCCCCTCTCGAACTGCCGACTCCAGGGTCTACCACGCACACAAAGACCGTATTGGCAGGGAAATAGCGATAGGAGGCTCCCAGAACCCACGCGCCGGAAGCAACGCGCTGCGGTGGAATATCGTGGGTAAGATCAACGATCTGTACATCGGGCGTAATGCCAGCGATTACCCCTTTCATTACTCCGATATCTGCCTCACCGGTGCCAAAGTCTGTCATTAAAGCAACTACGGGATATGTTGAAGCGTTTACCATGTGTTGGGTGTTCCTTGCCTTTCTCAAGCATCGAGGTACCGTTTTTATGTGTTCGCGCGTTCTTACTTCCTCTGAAAATATTCTTGAGGTATCAATGTATGTTATAGTTCCAAAATGCACAGCATTTTATGGCACTGCACTTTTTGTTGGTTTCGTGCGGGTGATCCGCACCGGGTGAACTACCAAACCCGCTACCCCCTTTGCTGTGAAAGCATCGGGCTTACCTTTACGTATAATATTATAGGCCCCGTTGACATCTGCATGCAAATACCGCTTGCCTGATGCGCGATATAACCCCCGCTTGACCCGTTTTCCGCTGAACCTCGGTTCTCCCTCCCGCGAGGGATCACGCACAGGCAACGAGTCCAGATCAAGAAAGCTCGCCTTGCTGGTATAGCTCTCTTCTGTCAAAATCACCTGTATCCCAACCAGTTCGGCTTTGTAGGTGAGCATCTGAATAAAGCGCGCATGCGGGATTTGCACAAAGTTCTGATTATTGCGCGTACCCATCTCCACTTCTTGCTTCCAGCCATCATTTTTGCCGATAATGAGCGTACCAATGCCTTCTTTGACAAGCAGGTCAATGATCTGCTTGCTCGCGGTATGCAGCGCATGAGTGATGCGCTGGTTGCGCTTATTGGTCAGTTGCTCCATCTGCTTTGTTGTGCCGGTGTTGCCCAGTTTCTTCTGGAGGTGAGCTTTGCGCTTGTTGTACCACTGGTTCATCGCTTTGAGCG
>DAHVFL010000520.1 GCA_027316975.1 Chloroflexota bacterium
GTTTCAATCGCTCAAGCGCGACCCCTGTTTATGCAACCCGCCGGTCGTGCGAACCCAGGCGCAAGGCTTGATTAGCGGGGCCCTTGCGAGAGGGTTGTGACGAAGGCTATTATAACACATCTTTTTAGACCTTATCAATAGCTAAAATGGGTAGTTGAGCGTGTTTTGGGCTGCGAGAGGCTATGCTCACGGGTGTGACAGCCGGGCCTCTCGCGTGCCGGGTAGTGTTCTGTAGGAACGCGTTAGATGAGATAGCTGGTGTCCTCGATGGGTTTGGGAATTCCTACGGTTTCGATTTTGGGGAGACAGTTCTCGCATATCAGGTAAATACGCACGCGGTCTTCTCCGGCACGTAGATGCTCGTTTAGCTTTGCTCGCATCTGGAGGAGTTCCTTTCTGGTGAGAAAGCATTCGAAGAGGGAGAATTCAGTCCATTGTCCAAAGCCTTTGAGTGTTTTATGTACCTGTGCGCGCCTTTTATCGTCTGAAATGTCATAGGCAACAACATACAGGCTGCTTTGCCTGCCGCCTCGTGTTGTAACACCGGTTTGCTTCATATAGTCCTCTCTTTAGCGCACGGTAAAGGGGGTATATTCTGATATTTCGCCGGTCAGGTATTTGCCGAGCAGACGCGCCTGGAGTTCGATGCAGCGTCGATAGGCGACTTTGTATTCGAAGGCTGGATGGGTAATCACTTCTTGCATACGCTCCTCGAATTTTTCCAGGAAGAGGCGTTTGGTGGCCTCGGTCATGCGGTAGCTGTTCAGTTCCAGGATAAAATCGCTCTGTGAGAGTTGGCGATTATTGAGTAAGTTGAGAACTACCGAGTCTACGATGATTGGCCTGAATTCTTCCATCAGGTCGAGCGCGAGGGCGGGTTTGCCGTAACGTGATGCGTGGAGATAGCCAATGTAGGGGTCGAAACCTACACCGGCTATTATGCTGGCAACCTGCGAGGTTAAAATTACGTAGCCGTAGCTCAACAGGGCGTTGACGGGATCGGTTGGCGGACGCCTGACGCGCTTGCTGAAGCCATGCGGCCAGTTGCACTTGATGAGTTTGCTAAATACGTTAAAATAGGCGGCGCTTCCCGCTCCTTCACATCCGAGAAGCGATCCGAGGCCGTGCATCCTGTTATCCGCGATTGCGGCGTTTTCCGGGGCATTTTGCGATTCAGCATCAATTTCATGTTCTTCGATGGCGGCACGGGCATTGTTCCATTGTGTGTGTTCGGCGGCCTGGATGCAGCGTTTGATGCGTTCTGTCTGTTCGTTCATCTGTGGGTCTGGATACTGCCGGGCGTAGCGCATCAAGATGGTGCGCATGTTACGCAGCTTGCCAGTGACGAATCGCTGCGCGATAGTATGGCGGCACGCGCCGTCGGCGTAGGCGCGATGCTGGGCGAGACGCAGGATGCTGTTTTTGGTGAGTATGGGGTTGAGACCTCCCAGGTAATGCCCGTGTTTGCTCAGGTAGGTAACTGGGACGCGCGCCTCTAGCAGCCGGGTTAAGGCGGGGGTAGTGATGGTAATTTCGCCCAGCACCATAACTTCTTCGACTTTGAAAAGCGGAATGGTCATTTTGCGTTCTCGCTTTCCCATTTGTTTGCCTTGCTCGTCCCGTTCGGGAATGTGCACGATCAGGCAATCGCCTTCACGCGCTACCCAGGCCTGCTGTTCAGTCAGGTAGAGAATTGCCATGTTGTTCTCCTCTGGTAGGTGTTTGTAATGTGATTGTTTCGCGTGGTAAACAGAGTGGCTCTAAGGAGCAATCGCGACATTTGCGCCAGTTGGTGATGGGAGGGGGCGGTATGTTCATAGCTGCGACGCGGCGGGCCTCTGCCAGGGCGTTGAGCGTTGCGGCGCGTAACGTCTCGTCAATGGCTACTTCGTCCCGCCTGGCGGAACTGATGTAGAAGACGTAGCCGTGCCGGATACTACCCGCTTCAAGTTGGAGTACTTCCTCCAGAGCCAGTGCCTGGGCGCACAGTTGGGTATGGTCGGAGACCCATTTCCCTATTTTGCCTTTCTTGTATTCGACGGGATAGAGTTTTCCGTCCCGTGCTGCCGCGAACAGGTCATCTCCGATGGCTGCATTTTCTATCTCCAGCAGGTCGCAGTAGCCAACCAGTCCCAGGCGGGGCGCGCAGACGTACAGGCGGCGCATTTGCAGCTTTTCGTCACGCGCGCGGCTGCCGGTGGTGTCAACTCGTTCATGCAGTTGCTGCCCCTCTAACACATGCTCGTTGACGATCATTTCGCCGAGCGCGAATTCGTAATAGAAGCGGCGCGGGCAATAGGCGTAGGCGTTGAGTTGAGATATGGGGATATACTCGAATGATACGTTGGTGTCTTGCATAGTTTCCCTTCTATGTGGGGGCCAGGGCGTACAATATACGTTTGCCAGGGCGACCGCAAGGGTCGCCCGTACCCTGTACGAAATGGGGACCAGGGCGACCGCGAGGGTCGCCCGTACAATATACGTTTGCCAGGGCGACCGCAAGGGTCGCCCGTACCCTGTACGTAGATAGTAGCCTCCGATTGGTAGTGGAAGCTATAGTGTTTGTTTG
>DAHVFL010000521.1 GCA_027316975.1 Chloroflexota bacterium
GGCATGGCTTACACGCTGTAATAACGCTCGCATAGTATTATCCCATCATTTGTTAAGGCGTTATCGCTGTCTGAATTGCCACCGCAATCGCAATCGAAAACGTCTGCAAATCAGCGATGCTCACATCAAAGGCGCTGATGCCCAGCAGTTCGGCGCGGCGTTTCGCGTTGCCGTGCAGGGTGACGGTGGGGCGACCGCTGCGCAGTTGCACCACCTCCATCTCGCGCCACGCCACACCATGCAGACCGGTACCCAGCGCCTTGCTGATGGCCTCTTTAGCCGCGAAACGCCCGGCCAGCCGCGTCGCTTTGCCGCGGCACTGGCGCACCTCCATCTCAGTAAACACGCGCTTGAGGAACCGCTCCCCGTGATGCTCGAAGACCTTGCGCACGCGCTCAACTTCGATAATATCAATGCCAACCGCCACATTGACACCCTGTGGCACATGCAGCGGCGCGGGTAGCCCCGCCACACCGGCCGGGCCAAACAGCCAGTCGGGTATGGGTACGCCGGGTTGGCGCACAAGTGGAGTGAAGATCAGGGGCAGGTTATCTTCGTCCATTACACCCCTCCCCGCCCTGGCCTCGTCTCCAGTCTCGTTTTGCAACCATCATCAATTCATTTCCCGTTTTCCTCGCCGATCAGCTGTTGCGATGTTGTGCTGTCCCCGGCTGGCAGCACCGAGGGAGCAGGAGTGGTGCCACGCCCCATGCCGCGATAGATGAAGCCCAGTCGGCTCATCTCCGTCGCCTCGTAGACATTTCGACCATCGATCACCACCGGGCGGTGCATGGCGGCGCGGATTTGCGGCATATCCAGCGACTTGAACTCGTTCCACTCGGTCACGATTACCAGGGCATCCGCGTCTTGCGCCACTTCATAGGCATCCGAACAAAATTGCACCTGCTCCATGCGCACGCCTTCATGCTCCAACGCTTCGCGCCCGGTTGTCATTGCGACAGGATCATAGACGCGCACATCCGCGCCCTGACTCGTCACCCAGCGAATAATATCAACCGAGGCGGCTTCGCGCATATCATCTGTGTTGGGTTTGAAGGCCAGCCCCAGCACGCCTATGGTACAGCCGCGCAGCGAACCCAGGATGGAGGTCAGCTTGGTCACAACCAGGCGTCGCTGGTCGTGGTTGATGTCCATCACCGCGTGCAGCAGTTGCGGGTGCAGTCCGGCCTCGTCGGCCATGTAGGCCAGGGCGCGCACGTCTTTTGGGAAACAATTATGACTGATCAATCCAGATGAAGCAATCAATGTGCCTGTGCTGGTTTCCATACTGTAGACTGTTGTTTCGACCTCTTCATGTTCAACCTCGCGCACAATAAGCGAAGCAAACGTTCCGTGCCGCTCATAACCACTGGGTTGGATGTGACGTTGATAGCCTGCCAGTATGCGTTCAATTTGCGCGAGGCGTTTATTGCCGAAGGCACTTTTGAGGATGACTATCTGTTCATAGCCACTTACCCGCAAGATATAAGCCACTTGCGTAGATTTGTTCATCCAGCATTTGCGAATGGAAGGAATGACGCCAATCGTTTGTAATAGAAGCGCCATACCATCCGCCAGCGACTTGCTGACAGTCGCATACTCCAGCATCAGATTCCGACCATGCATCACCGTTGTAACTGAGCCATCTCCACTGAATGCGCCCCGGATTAGCTCCGTGCGCAGTTCAGGTGATACATTAAACACCATGCGAGGCAGAGCCTTGTCCTCCGAGCGCGTGCCGCAGCGAAGGATATCCCTCAGCAACCAGGAGAAGATGCGCGAAGAGACAATGGTCGTCAGCGCGTTAGTGGCGCGTTGCTCACTGAACTTGAGTCCCCATAGCCGCAAAATGCGTTGCACATCCGCGACATATTCAATTTCTTGCTCGTGGAAGCAGATGCCTACGCGCTCGCGTATTGCGTTGGCGCGTTTGGTGTCCTGTCCAAGATAGCCCTCTGCAAGATAATAGCCACAGAAACGCAGCAAATCTGCATCGGCTGGAATCAGGGCATTGATCTTCGTCGCCGCACCTTTCGCGGTATACAGCCGGAGATGCTGAGCCGGGACATTGAGCAAATGCAACTCGCTCAGGTAGCGAAACAGCCGAAGGGACATACGGTTGTGACGCTTGATCTCGTTTGGATACTTGAGCATTTCTCGCGGTACCGCATGGGCAAATTGCTTATACTGTTCGCTGAATGTAGTATCAACAGGCTCTACATACACATCAGCTTCGAGATCGGTATCCTGTAGAAGATCAATCAAGTTAAGACTATTGGCTTGCTCAACGGAGGGCAATTCGCATAGAGCCATTAAGCGGTCGCCCGGCGCGATGGCAGCTGCAGGCAAAATGGCGAACTGCTCGTCTTTATGTAAAATGACGGGGTGGTCGGCAGTGACACGCAATGTACGTCCCATACTGGTGTTGATCTTGACCATTGTGCCTTTGTATGGTCTCCGGGTCAGAGCTTTGACATCGGCGAGGATAGGTCGGCCCGTCTCCAAATCAAAGGCCAGCACTCGTTGATCGTATGGCCGGGCAAGTTCTACAACATCTCC
>DAHVFL010000522.1 GCA_027316975.1 Chloroflexota bacterium
ATGCTGGCCTATCCTGGGCTTGTCCTGTCCAATCCAGCAGAGCTTGCACGAGCGCGGGTGTGGCAACACTACTTCCACCCAGAACCGCAAGCGAAATGCGCGCCATGTTTACCTCCTACAAGCTTTCACGGATGCTTCTAATCAATTCTATCAATCAACGCGGTTGGGAAAACTCTACAGATAGAATGCGCGAATAGCGGCGGCGACTCGTTCGATTTCGTCGTCGCGCAATTCAGGGAATATTGGTAGTGAAAGAATCTGGCCTACAAGCGAACGGGCTACCGGGATGCTGCTAGAGCGCAAGGGTTGATCTCGGTACGCGCCCTGGTCGGGAACGAGAACGGGATAGATGACCTGGCTGCCGATACCCCGCCGCGCCAGGTACGCGAATAGTTCATCGCGGCGCGGGGCCAGGATAGTATATAGATAATAGGAGTGCGTGCGTTCAGGCGCGGCGTAGGGTCTAATGACGGGTAGATCAGCCAGCAGTTCGTCGTAACGGGCGGCGATTTGCTGGCGACGAGCCAGCCAGCCTCGCAGGTAGGGTAATTTGACTCGTAGAATGGCGGCCTGTATCTCATCCATGCGCTTTTGATAGCCGATCATTTCGTGATAATGCTTGACTTTTTGACCCATGTAACGCAACTGGCGCGCGCGATCATTCAGTTCGGCATCGCTGGTAACAATCGCGCCCGCGTCACCCAGCGCGCCGAAGGTTTTTTTGGGATAGAAGGAGAAGCAGCCCAGGTCGCCAAATGAGCCGACGAGCGCGCCCTGGTAATATGCTCCATGCGCGTGCGCTACGTCTTCGATGACGCGCAGTCCGTGTTTGCGAGCGATGTCCATAATGGGCCGCATATCGCATGGCTGCCCGTACATATGCACGGGGATGATGGCGCGAGTGCGTCCGGTAATGGCGGCTTCCAACAGATCAGGGTTCATGTTATAGGTATCCGGCAGCACATCGACAAAGACGGGGAGCGCGCCCTGGTAGGTGATAGCAAAAACGGTGGCAATGTAGGTGTTAGGGACGGTGATTACTTCATCGCCCGCCCCAATTCCACACGCCGCCAGCGCTAATTGCAGCGCATCGGTGCCGTTGCTGACGCCGATAGCGTAGGGCGTGCCACAGAATGCCGCGTATTCCTGTTCAAAAGCGACCAGTTCGGGGCCAAGCACGTAGCTGCCGCCGGGCAATACACGCTCGATAGCTGCCCGCACCTCGTCTCCGATATGCTCAAACTGGCGCGTAAGGTCCTCCGCCAGGATAGGCGAAAGCGAGGTCGTCGAGGTATCTATTACGGTGTTTGTATGCAATGCTTCGCTCATTGCTTCCCCTTTTTAATGAGAGTACGCTGTCAATTAACTGTTGAATATCATCAATAACGCCGTCTTGTGACGCGGAAGTCGAAATTTTCGCCCCGGTGATAGTCTTGTGAGAAGAGTACCGGTCTGCCATCTTTGGTGACGTTTACCTGTTCCATGTAGAGCCAGGCGGTGTGCGCGGGTACGCCGATCTCCGCGCAGAGCTGCGGGGAGAGCGTCGCGGCGCGTATCCTGGCCCGGCTGCTGACTATTTGCACCTGCCAGCGTTCGTCGAACAGGTTGATGAGCGAACCTGACCAATCTTGCTCCTGCAACAGGCCAGAGATAAAGGCACGCGGGAATATATCGACGGAATAAATCAATGGTTCGTCGCGCGAGATGCGCACGCGCTCTAGCTGCACAACGGTCTGGCCCTCGTCCAGTTGCAATGCGCGGCGTACCTGGGGAGTCGGCGACTCTTCACGCGCTCGCAGCACGCGGTTGGCAACTGTATAGCCCATATCCGCCATCAGGTCGGTCACGCTCTGCCACTGCGTAATAGGTTTGTGGATAACCGCCTCGCGCGACAGCACAAAATAGCCTTTGCCGTGCCGGCAATCGAGCAAACCCTCCTGCACCAGGCCCTTGAGGGCCTCGCGTATCGTGGCGCGGCTGACGCTGAAACGTTCCGCCAGTTCAAACTCTGAAGGAAGACTACTACCTGCCGTATACTGCTCGTCTCGCAGCAGGTTAATGAGCAGATCGTGCAACTGCTGCACGATGGATTGCCTCGCTATCGTCGCCTTATCCATACTTCTCTATCCTCATATTGTTGTTAGATGTCTGACATCTGACATCTGTTGTCTTATGAGATAGTGTACTGGTGAGATCGTATGTTGTCAAGAGGAAAACTACATACATAGAAAACTGGCAGGTAGCTGTGCCTCCTGCCAGTTTTCTATGTATGTAAGTGGAAAGCGTGTTTTCGATTTTCTTGATATATGGCCCCTCCTACACAGGCACAAACTTTGAACTTAGCAGGACATCGATCTCTTGATTTTTGAGCGTGATGCTCGTCACCTGCCGGTGCAGGCGCGTAAATGCATTGCGCAGGTACCCGTTTAGCAGCGTGGTCATTTCATCCGGGGACATGACCAGGGACTGGATACCGCTCACTTGCACCTGGGTCATCACAATCTGACCATTGGTGGCAACGGGTATGCCCTTGAT
>DAHVFL010000523.1 GCA_027316975.1 Chloroflexota bacterium
CTTTCAACCTGGAGCGGGTACGTCGAGAACTGGGCGCATAGCGATAGCCTATCTTCGATTTACTCCTACCTGCTGGCGCAAAACTTTGACGAAGTGTACAGCGTTTTGCAGCAGTGGAACAACGCCGGGAATCAATGGTTGCGGCGACTATCGATGGTGAGCCTGATCCATTATTCGGGCAAGAAGGCGGTATTCCTGCCGTTGGATAAAGTGTTGCCCATGCTTGAAAACTGCCTGGACGACGAACGGCCTTACGTGCAGAAAGCCATCGGCTGGGTGCTGCGCGAGGCCAACTACGTCTATCATGCCGAGATCAGCGCCTTTATTGAGCAGCGCCTGGCGGATTTGCGTGGGATCGCCTTTGGCGCGGCAACCGAACGTTTCAGCGCTGCTGAACGGAGCGCGTATATTGAGAGACGCAAGGCTATGCGTGCGCAAAGCAGAATAGTCTCAAATCGGTTGGAAGTTAGCAGGGAAACAATATGACAGAGAATGCTAAAACGGTGCGGGTATATCCTGCTGAGCCATTCTATGGTACGCTGCGCCCGCCATCCTCCAAGTATCACACCTTACGCTATATTGTAGCGGCGTTGCTCGCGACAGGCTCCAGCGTGATACGTGGCCCTGCTGAGAGCGATGATACGGATGTGCTGCTCAAAGCCTGCCGGCAACTGGGCGGTTCGCTGCATTTCAGTGAAGCGTCGCTTCTGGTGCAAGGAACCGGTGGGCGCATTGCGGCTCCTCCGGGTGGCGTGCTGGATGTGGGCAACGCAGGCGCGGTATTGCGTCTCTTGCTGGGTATATGCGCGCTTTCACCGGAGCCAGTTACGCTGACAACGCCGTATCCTGGGTCGCTGGGACGGCGTCCCAATGCCGATTTGTTGCAGGCATTGAGAGAACTTGGAGCTACCATCGAGTGTGAATCTGCTGATGGAAGTCTGCCTATCCGCATCCAGCGCGGAAGGTTGCGCGGGGGCAAGATACGTATCTCTGGAAAGAAAAGCTCGCAGTATATCAGTTCGCTGCTCTTCCTCGCTCCCCTGCTTGAGGAGGGATTGGAGATCGAGATTATCGAAGGTCTGGCGTCGGCTGCTTTCGTTGATCTGACCATAGAGGCGCTACGCGAGGCAGGCATCACGGTCATTGCCAATCAACAGCACAGTCGTTACGTGGTTCCGGGCGGGCAGCGCTACCTGCCAATGGACTACACCATCCCCGGCGATTACCCGTCTGCTGCTGCCCTGTTAGCTGCTGTAGCCGTTGCGAAGGGCGAGATTACCATTCTGAACCTGCAACAAGGTGATGAGCAGGGGAGAGCTTTGCTGGAAATATTTTCACGTATGGGCCTTCGCATCATCCATACTGGTAGTACTCTCATAGCGCAGGCACACGGGCCGCTGCGCGGCGTTACCTGCGCGGGCGACACGATTATTGATAGCGTCCCGGTCATTGCGGCTGCTGCCTGCTTTGCAGACCAGCCGAGTCGCATATATACCATAGCAAACCTGCGTCTGAAGGAGAGCGATCGCATTTATGATCTGGCGATGGAACTGAATGCGTTGGGATGCCGCGTCAATCCTTCCGACGACGCGCTGGAAATTCTGCCTGGAGGAGCCAGTGGAGCGCCTGGCGGGGGAACTGTGGACGCCCATGCCGATCATCGTCTTATACAGGCGTTAAGTATTGCCGCGCTGGGAAGTAACCACCCCGTCACTATAACGCACGCGGAACATATCGCCAAAAGCTACCCGCGCTTTTTTGCTGATCTAGGCGCGTTAGGCGCAAAGATTGAATGGATAAAATAATGCAGCGCATATTTCTCACCGGACTGCCCGGTTCAGGCAAGTCGAGCGTTGGCCGCAGTATGGCTTCTCTGTTGGGCTGGAATTTTATCGATACGGATGATCTGCTCGCCGCGCAAAGTGGGATGCCTGTTGGGCAGGTATTGATGGAACTGGGAGAGGAACGCTTTCGCCAGCTCGAAAGCGCGTTGTTGCGCTCTGCCGCCGGCTCTGATACGGTTGTGATAGCCACCGGAGGCGGCGCAGTCATTTCAACCGCCAATCGCGAGTTCATGCGCGAGCGCGGCCTGACCATCTATCTACAGGTCTCTGTCGAGACAGCGTGGCAGCGTATCCAGCAGCATGTAGAGCAAATCGGCGCGTCTGTTGTGCGTCCGCTGGTTGTTGGCGATGATGGGCCACAGCGCCTGCGCAGGCTGTATGAAACGCGCAAAGGCTGGTATGAAGCGGCCTCGGCGCATATTGATACGGAGCAGCAAACTCCCGAACTGCTGGCCCAACGACTGGTTGCCTGTGCGCTCACCTCTGGTTTTCTGGCATCACCGGGCGCGCCGCGCGAAGTCATTACACAGCAATTGCTTACTTCGACCTCGCAGGGTATCGTTGAATGGGGCGGTTTGCGCCATTTACCAGCCACGCTGCGTTCATATGAACTTCCCAATCGCCTGTTTATCGTGAGCGATAGCGCGGTAGGCGCGTTGTATGCC
>DAHVFL010000524.1 GCA_027316975.1 Chloroflexota bacterium
TTGCGCCCCTGCTTCGCGCAATTCTTCGGGCGAGACGCTTTTCACAGTAGCCTGCGTGCCAACCGGCATGAAGATGGGCGTCGCAATAGTTCCGTGCGGCGTCGAGATGGTTCCCGCCCGCGCCCAACTATCGGGGCATTCGGCATCAATAGTAAACGTAAATGGCGACATGGATGAAATGATGTTCCTAATATTTTATTACTTATGAGCGAGTTGTTTCGCTTACAATCCATTCAAGATAGGTTTTACTTCCAGCGAGTACGGGCATCGCGAGAATTTCGGGCTCGTCATAGGGATGATTTTCTCGAATAGCTTGCTCGACCCGCTCATAGAGGTCCTGTCTGGTTTTCATTAAACAGAGCCATTCTTCGGCAGTTTCTATGGTGTCCTGCCACCAATAGGCGCTAGTAATTGGGCCAATGACTTGCACGCAGGCAGCTAATCTTTGCCCTATAATCCCATTTGCTATCTTTTGCGCATCTTCTTTGGAGCCAATGGCGGTCATTACCTGGATGAAGTCGGTCATGTTTGGCATATCCTTTACTGGTATGAAGATTTCAACTAGTGTTACTATATCACCTGGAAAGTGACAAACATATCTTGCAATCCCTCTATCTTTTGTTCTTTAGGCCATTTCATTTTTGCCAGTTGATAAATGCCAAGCGATTCGTCGTATCGTCTTCGACTATTCAATGCTGAAGCCGCTTTTACCCCCTCTGACAGATAGATGCAACATAGCTCCAAATCTCCTAACCGAAACGCTGCTTTCGCCTGGCAAATGAGTATCTCTGTTCTATTACGTTCAGATGCAGGTTGTATTTTGTGAATTTGTTCCAATGCTTCCCATGCCTTTTGAGCGTAGGAACGCTCAGGATAATGTTCACTGAGATCTACGAAGGTTCTTCCTTGCCATATGTGGAGAGCAGAGAGACCACAATCTGCAAAGAGGAAGCTTGGATCATGTTCAGGATATGCGGGAAAGTCGTCCTGTGCCAGGCCAACAGAAACTTGTGCATCAATTACTCTACCACATCGTGCGTAGGCATCAGCCATTCCCATATAAACATCGTTCTTCAAAAGAGAGGGAGTAGTGCCAAGACAGACTAAAGCCCTCTGGAAAGGATATATTGCTTTTGCTGGTTGGTTGATATAACCATAATTATAGCCAAGATACATCAAGGCGGCAGCTTGAAGTAAGCCATCCTCCGCAATAAGGCTATATTTAATAGCATGGTTACAATAGTTCGTTCGTGTTGAAAAGTCAAGTCGATGCAGTGCCAGAATCGCCTGAAGCATACATCCTTGAGTAGCAAGGCTGGCTGCTGCTTTTTGATATTTCGAATAGCTTTGAGCTAGTTTTTCCAGGGTTGGAAGATAGGCTGAGAGAGCTTGTTCTACAGTGGCTAATTGACTTCCGCTCATTAGATGCCAGCAAGCTATGAGACTCGCTGCACACTCGGGTAGCAGTTCTTCAGGCGTCAAAGTAGATTTCTGTGTTTCTTGAAATGAATGTAAAAGAGAGGAAACAGGCAACATCGCAAGAGCAATAAGCGTTTGCCTCCGTGAAAGGATATAGGCTTCTTCATTAATCAGTTGCTTGATCTTTTCAAACATATAAATCTCCTGATGCATCATCTGCTGAAGATCATAGTAGGATGTACTTTGTTTATTCCATCGCTCGATTAAAGTAATGAGTTGCACTTGCTTTAACCCAAATGCTGCGGCGTAATCCGATGTTGTTCTTTCCGGAGAAGCAATTGGCAACGATGCTGAAAAAGGTAAGGTACCTGCTTTCTTTATGAGGTCATTCTGAGAAGGATTTTCTTTACGAAAACATTTATGAAACCGCCCAATCTGTATCGCCTGTTTTATTTCCTCTGAGTCCAACTCCATCAAGCGGGCCAGCCGCGGAATTTCATCATGAGCCGGAAACCGTCTGCCTAGCTCCCATGAGCGAATGGTCTCCTCTGAATAGCCGAACTTTTCCGCAATCTCCGCTTGCGTACAATTATAGTGGTAAGCTTTTCGAAAACGTCTGAGTAATGCGCTAAAGCTGATCTCCTGTTCCATGCTCCTCTCCTCTTCGCATTCAAGAAGAATATATTCTCCTGAATGTTGTACATGTAGCGGTACAGTTCTGCACTTTCTTTGCGTGTACACTTATGGCACACTCTGGTTAGCAGGATACATGCGATCAACCGAGAGCGAGGACGAGCCGTTCATGCTCGATACTTCCCTTTCAGGATTGGAGACACTGAGATACGCTTTTATAGTCTGAGTGTAGCATGTATCCTGGTGAATGACAATGGCGATAGACATGTTAGCGCAGAATAACGGGGAAAAGGAATCTTCTCATGGACACACCAAACGCCCGGCTGGAAGCACTCGCCGAGAAAGCAGCTCTACTGGGCATCACCGAGGAGCAGGGCTATGATGCCCCATTCGCCACCTTTACCTGGGAGCAGTGGCAGGAGATGCAGGCGCACATGGCGCAACGC
>DAHVFL010000525.1 GCA_027316975.1 Chloroflexota bacterium
ATCTTGCAGGGTGCGTTCGAGCGCTTGCATAGGGGTGCCGCCGGTTCCGGTGGAGCCGGGGCCGATGGTGCGCTGCGCCAGTTTGAAATGCTGGGTGCGGAAAATCTGGAATACCTCGTCATAGTCGGTGAGAGCCTCGGCAAAGGCCATCAGCAGGGGATAGCGGTCCGCGCGCATGTAGATGTCGATCAACGAGACCTGCTCGTGCGCGAGCAGCGCGGTGAAATCGTCCCACAGCAGGGGCGAGATGGTCATGAGGGCGTGGAAGCCGGGCGAGTCGGTACCCGCGCCATCACCCAACATGAGGCGGAAGGCGTGAAAATCCCACGGGGACATGGTTTCCAGCATACGCAGGTTCTGCAACATCAAATGCTGAGTAGCGATCACGCGCTGCATCAGGCGCAGCGTTGGTGGCACATTGAACTGCTGGAGTAACCCGCGCATAGTTTGCAGTTCAAAGGATGTCTCTTTCCACCACAACTCGAACACCTGGTGAACGACCTGGAATTGCAGCTCGTCGTGATGCGCCAGTTCGCTCTCCGGCTTTTGCAGCGCGAGCAGCTCTGGAATACGCAAGTACCGCTCGTAGGTACTTTCCCCTGGAAGGTGTTTGGGCTTGCGCGCGGTTATGTTTTTTACCATTGGATACATACTCCTTCCTTCGTTGGATTGGTTGGAAACGGCTTTGTTTCTCTTCATGACAAGCATATCATATTTCCTGTATGGCTATGGGCAAAAATGAAAACTTATCCTTCAGACACTTGCGCATATGGGAAAGGCATATTATGATAGGATGGCGTCAAGTTACTAGAGTTTATCCAACAGGTATGGATTAATTGATGGGAGGTATCCCTGTGTTCGCATACATTCCAATTAACATTGACCCGGTGATCTTCTATATTGGGCCGATTGCCCTGCGCTGGTACGGCCTTATGTACGTGGTGGGCATCGTACTCGGCCTGTGGCTCATTCGTGGCTATACGACGCGCAAAGGCATTACGGAGGATGTCGTTTACAGGATGCTATGGTGGTCTATTGTGGCTGGCCTGATCGGTGGACGCCTGTATTTCGTCATCCAGCAGCCGAATTTTGTCTCGTTCTATCTCAAGCAGCCGCAGCACATCCTGGCGACGTGGGAAGGGGGCATGGCCTTTTTTGGAGCGATCTTCCTGGTCATTCCTACCATTTTCTGGCGATCACGGGTGGAGCGCATCAATCCACTGGTTGCTATTGACGCGGGAGTCTTGTTTGGCGCTGCCGGGCAAATTTTCGGGCGCATCGGCAATATCATCAACGGCGATATCGTCGGCTACAACAGCACCCTTCCCTGGGCCACGCTCTATACGAACCCGCGCAGCTTCTTCTGCCTGGGGTTGGCCGATCCGACCATGTGCGGCAACGTGAGTACAGCCGTGCAGCCCGCAGCAGCCTACGAGATGCTGGCAAACATCGTGTTGCTGGCCATCATGTTTTTCCTGGCGTATCGCCTGCGCCGGCCGGGTACTCTCATGCTGGTCTACCTGTTTGGCTATGTGATTACCCAGTTCTCCATTTTCTTTGTGCGCGACAACCTGATCGTCAGCTTCCTGGGCCTCAACTGGGGCCTGAAACAGGCGCAATGGACCTCACTGGTCGTGTTCATCCTGCTCATTCCGCTCACCTTCCTGGTGCTGCGTTTCTCCAAACCTGTGCCGGAGGGCGAAGTACCCGCCACCTACGGCATCCCGCAGAAAGTCAAAGCGCAGCCGGTTGTGGAAGCGCGCGAGGAGGAACAACCGGCTGGAGCCGAAGAAGCATCTGGGGCTGTTGAAAGCGACCATGAAGAAATAGCGCCAGCCGGGGATACAGAACAGAAGATTGAAAAATAAGGTCTAAAAATTGAGAACGAGGACAGCCGCGCGGTTGCCCTCATTCTCAATTTTTAGACCTGGTATACTAATTTGCGATGCATGACCGAGATGAGGGTATCGGTCAGCGTGAGAATGGCTTCCAGTTGTTCGGCCTGCTGTTCTTGCGACAGGCCCTCGTCGCGCCAGCGCGGGTAGACATGCTGGTCAAAAGCGGCCAGCTCGCTGCGCGCAAGCTGGCGCAACTGGAAACGGATGAGGGCAGGCAGCGCGAGAGGCAGCCCCAGGTATTCAAGACGCTCGTACAGTTCGATCAGCAAGACATCGTCTCCGCCATACATCTCCTCATTCTCTATCTGAACGGGGAAGAGCAGACCCTGTTTCCTTAATTCGTCGATATACTCTGCCTTCACCCCCGTTTGTTTCAGCAAGCCCTCTTTAGATAACCGTACATCCTGCCCACCAGCGCTGAGCGGGCGCAGCAGGCGTTGTTTGAGCGCGAGGTTCATCATCACCTCGCCCTGGCTGGCGCGAATCTCCAACATGTGCCGGATGGTTTCCAGGGGAAGGTTCTGCTGCTCCTTGAGTTGTTTGATGAGATTCAACACAACCAGGTGTTCATCGTCATAATAAGCGACGCGCCCCTGCAT
>DAHVFL010000526.1 GCA_027316975.1 Chloroflexota bacterium
CGGGAGATTCTTCGCTGCGCTCAGAATGACAGGTCCAGAGCCTGTCATTCTGAGCGCAGCGAAGAATCTCCCGTGTCAGGTTGTCCAGCGAGGCTGGCTCAAGTCATTTTCAGGACCGATCGGGAATCACCGGTTAACCCCCCACTTGCCTCTTCTACTATAAAACGGTATACTACTGCAAGAATAAAGACACATCTATATGTCCGATCATTCGCGCTTGCGGAGGTGATGGTATGGCCGAAACAACTGGCAGCCCGCGTGAGACGCCGCGCGCCACCGGGAAATTCTCAGGCTGGCTCTTTGCCTTCTTGAAATGGTTCTGGATAGCAGTCCTCCTGGCTTTCGTCGTGGGGGTACTCGCCGGCGTAGTGGCTGCTGTAGTGCCAGGTGACTTTTCCAATCTTATGAAGAATATCACCGGGTGGGTATTCGGCAATTTTCTGACTGTGGGGCTAATCGTGGTAATTCTTGCCCTGCTCACCTGGATTGTCTACATGGGGAGTCGTCGCGCTACCCCGGCTGCCGCGCCTGTTGCCCCCGTCACTCCTACCGGGCCTGAAGTCGCCATTATGAACAGGCCGCGTATCGATATCGATAACCAGCCACAAATCACTATAAAAAATGATCCTCGTATCGAAATTAGCTCGCCTGGCTATGCGCCGTCTTCACCCGGCGCGCAACCTGTTGTTGATGAACGCGAACTGGAGCGCAGCTATTTGCGGCGTATGATAGAAGAGACGGAAAAGCTCAAGCTGGTGGGCATACCCGCCGATCTTTTCACCATGTTCGCGCCCAATGTGCCGCTCGACGAAGTATTTATTCCCTTGCAGCTCTTCCCCAAACGGCATCTGAAAGATTACCCGTTCACAGTTGATGAGGCCGTAGACTACCGCGAACGCCTGCAAAAGGGGTTGTTGAGCGAGGATATGCAGCGTGTCTTGCTGGGCAAAGAGCGCGAATGGGAAGAGATAGTGAGACGGGGCGATAAACTCGATATCGCCGGGTTCTGGCGTCAACTGAACCGGCGCGAACCGACGGCGGTCGCGCAGGGCTATCCCGGTATGGGCAAAAGCACCCTCATGGCTCGTTTGACGCTGCACTTTGCGCGGCTCGGCCTGGGCATCGATGATCCTACAATGGGCGACCCGCTGGCAACGGGCGACACGGCTCCTGTACCAGTGCTTTTGCTCCTCAAGGAGTATGCCGCCGAATTGAAGAAAGCTGAGGCGCGCTCCAGAGAATTGAGCGTGCTGGATTACCTGCAACTTGACGTGGAACGTAAAGGACTACCAGGGCTGTTTGGTCTGTTGCGCAGGCGGTTGGACGAGGGCCGCTGCCTGGTGATACTGGACGGGCTGGACGAGGTCAGCGACATAGAGCAGCGCCGCCAGGTGAAAAAGGCCATCGAGAGCTTTGTCTCCACATACCGGCGCGGCGCGGGTACCGCTTTTAATCGCTTTGTGATTACGTCGCGTGTGGCCGGGTATGATGTAGTGGCTTTCGAGCGTTACTCACATTTTACGCTGGCCGAACTTACAAAAGAGCAGATCGACAATTTCCTGCCGCGCTGGTGCCACGCCAGCGCGCGCTGTTCCGCCCGGCCAGGCGCAACGCCGGAGAGCATCGAGCGGTCCGCGATTGAGATGGAGCGCAGCCTGCAAACGGCTATTGCCACCCAGCCGGGTGTGCGCAAGCTGGCCGAAATTCCACTCTTGCTCACCTTACTGGCCGTCATGCGGCAGAACAAGATCGAGCTGCCGCGCCAGCGTATCGACCTCTACAAACTGGTGACAAAGACGCTGCTCGAAGATCGCAATATCGCCAAAGACCTGCAGCCCATCCCGGAGGCGCAGGCCATCGAGCGGCTCGGCCCCATCGCCTTCGATATGCAGGAGCGCGGCAATAACTTTGCCCAGCAATGGGAGGTCAAAGCAAAGCTGACTGCTATAGTGAAGCAGCAGGGCGGCACACCCCTGGAGATTCAGGGCGAAGTAGAAAGCTTCCTGGCGCGCATACGCGAGCGCGGCGGCCTGTTCGTGATCCGCACCGGCGACTACTTCGGCTTTTTCCATCGCACCTTCCAGGAGTATTTCGTCGCTCGTTACCTGCTCAACCAGGTCAGTCTGAACCCCGATTTATGGATACCGCGTATCGTAGAGTACGCGCGCGAGAAAGGCGATACCTGGCGCGAGCCGTTTTTGCTGGCGGTCGCCTACCAGAGCGGCGAAAACGTGATTATCGCGCGCAAGATCATCGCGCAACTGCTCGAAGCGCAGCCGGAAGTGACGCCTTATGATGTTCGTCCGCTCGATCTAGTATTAGCTGCCGAATGTGTCGTGGAGGCAAAACCGGCCTCTATCGGTGCCGGGCTTGAAGGCCAGATTGCTCGCCATCTCCTGCACATGTACGAACAGGTCCAGCGCCGCGCTGACTTTGAAGTGTGTGATAATATCGAGAGGGTTATACGCGACTGG
>DAHVFL010000527.1 GCA_027316975.1 Chloroflexota bacterium
GAGAGCAAGCAAGTAAGATGTCCGGGCTACTATGAAACGCACATACACAGCGGTAACCGCGTTTTATTGTATCAAGAAGAAAAGACCAGTGTCAACAATTTTGTACCGCCTGACATCATTTGTGAAATATTACCAAAACGGGGCTTGCCCCATAGCGCGAACTTACCGAACGATTACCAGGGCGGGGGCAGAGCCGCCGCCTTTCACTGAGAGGTTTTTTAGGAAAGGGCCAGCGAGTAGGAGGTGTCATCCCTTCACTTCGTTCAGGGCAGGCTCTGAGCGCAGCGAAGGACCTGCGCGCTGCCGACGAGAGATCCTTCGCTGCGCTCAGGATGACAGGCTCTGGCGACCGGCGCGTTTCAAGAAACCTACTGGTGAAAGGCAAGCCCCGTCCTGGTCGCGCCGGGGGGGCAGCCCCGCCCTGGACTGGATTGGCATCCTAAATGGTGAACTGGCCGTCGCGCATAATAACCAGACCATCAACCTCGATGGTGCATTCGCCGGGAATGACATCGACGTGAATTTTCGCGCTCCAGTCCGCTCCAGTAAATTCCGGGTACGGATTGCCGAAGGCCACGTGCAGTCCTGGCATCTTTTCGTCTTGCAAGAGGTTGCCGCTTAAACGCGTGAGGCTGGTGAGCGTACCGATGGCAAACTCTCCGGCGCGATTCCCATTGGGAGTCGAGAAGAGGTAGCTGCGCACATCTTCCACAATGGCCGCATTTTCGCCACTCACACCGGTGATATAGCCACCCGTAACGGTCAGCACGATGGGCTGCTCCAGCACACCATATTTGCTTGAGAAAAAGTCGCCCAACACGTCGCACACCAGCACGCCATCAACGCTAGCAGGCGCGGTGAAGACTTCGCCTTCTGGCAGGTTGCCCCATTTTCCGGCTTCGTGGTAACGCCCATGACAGGGTATCCACTTCCAGTCCTTGTTAAATGTGGCCGTAACATCGCTGCCTTTAACGGATGTGACATGAATAGTTTTCGCGTTGCGCACGATGTCATAGACCTGGTTGGTGACGGTAAAGACTTCGTCGTAATCTGCGCACATACCCTCGATCATCACATTGTCGTCAATGCCGATCATATGGCCGTGCCGCACATGCAGTTCGTTTACCAGGAAAGGCAGCATGGGCAGGCGGAAAGTGATCTCGCCCGGTTTGGCAGTGGCAATATAAAAGCTCACGGTGGGCCGCGCATTGATCAAATCGGTGCGCAATTCTTCCGAGAAGGCAGTCAAAGGGCGTTGACCATAATGTTCAAGAAACCGGACGGTAACATCAGCGTGTCG
Organism: Chloroflexota bacterium; assembly: GCA_027316975.1. Lineage (GTDB taxonomy): Bacteria > Chloroflexota > Ktedonobacteria > Ktedonobacterales > Ktedonobacteraceae > CF-113. The sequence continues at coordinate 1,301 of DAHVFL010000527.1, forward strand.
CTCAAGGGCCGCCATCGCCACGCGCCGGGCAATATGCTCGCGTTCAAAATCGGTAATAATAAAGACGCGGTCGGCAGCTCCAACACCCATGCAGCGCACGGCGTTATCCGCGCCCATCTGTAACCGTTCTTCAAACGTCATGCTGGCAATATCCAGCGTCTCCCTGCCTGGCAGGGTACTACTTGTCTGACCTGACATAACGAAACTCCTGTAATAGTAAGAATTCATGATAGCCTGGATAATGGATTATCCGCGCGCATAACAGAACACGATAGAGAATTGATATCTGTTGCGACGATTCTATAATGAAAACGTAACTGGAGCGTGCCTGGATTGCTTTGCAGGCAGGCCTGGCTCTGTACATTTATAAGCGGTTGGATTAGACTGCCATCATAAAGGTCTACAGTCATCACATTCATCAGATAAAAAAGAAAGAGGAGCGTAATATCATGTCAGATCCGAACACCAGCGGCTTGTATCGTTCAATTCACGCGCAGCCTGGAGCGGTGCGCGAGTTACTAACCGATTGGGATGGGCCATCCCTGGCGGCAGAGATGATGGCGCAGACGGGGCGTATTTTTTTGTCCGGCATCGGTACCAGCTTTCACGCTGCAACGGTCGGAGAATATTTGTTGCGCTATGCCGGAGCGGACGCCTGGGCGCTGCGCTCCTTCGAGTTTGTGCATTACCCACGACCGCTGCGCGAGGACGACGGGGTGATCGTAGTGAGCCACCGGGGCAGTAAATTACATGGGAACCTGGCCTTGCAGCGTGCCATAACCAGCGGAGTGCGCACGGTAGGCATCACGGGACGAGGCTCGAAGATGCAGGGTAACGCTACCATTATTGAAACGGTCGAGCAAGAAGTTTCATCGACGCACTCAATCAGCTACGTGGGCGCGATGACGCGCCTGGCACAGATCGCCGCCCGCCTGGCCGCGCTCAATGGAAGAACTCGCGAAGCCCGGGCGTTGGAACAGGGACTGGCGCACCTACCGTCGATCATGGAAGACGTTCTCGCCCGTGAAGACGAGATACGGCTAATCGCCAGTGACGCCGTAGCGAACGCGCGGCGGCTGTTTTACATTGGCGCAGGCCCAAACGCGGTGACAGGGCCAGAAGGCGCGCTCAAAGCCAAAGAAGCCGCT
>DAHVFL010000528.1 GCA_027316975.1 Chloroflexota bacterium
GGACAGGAAGGGCAGGCCATGCAATTGCAGCGGCGCGAACTGAAAGGGCGTTTCTGCCGGGTCATGACCCGACAAAAGCTGGTGCAGCGTGGCTCCCAGAGCGTAGATATCGACGCGCGGGGTGCTCTGCGCCTTGCCATATTGTTCGGGCGCGGCATAGCCGGTAGAGCCGAGCGCGGCGGTATCTTTGGTCTGGCCGGGTTTGAAGTGACGCGCAATGCCAAAATCGATCAGGTAGACATGCCCGTTGGCCGACAGCATGACATTGGCCGGTTTGAGGTCGCGGAAGACGATGGGCGGCTGGCGCATATGCAGGTAGTCGAGCACGCCGCAAAGCTGGATGGCTATTTCCAACGTTTTATCGACGGGCAGCCTGTTGCCCGGCAGTTTTTCCAGGTAGTCTTCCAGTGTTTCGCCCTCGATGAAGTCCATCACGAGGTACGAACGGCCCATATCGGTGAATTGCTCGTAGATGCGTGGCAGGTTGGGGTGCGTCAGGCTGGCAAGCAGCATGGCCTCGCGCTTGAAGGCATCGGTTGCCTCAACCATTTCTTGCGGGGTCAGGCTGGCCTGGCTCATCTCCTTGATAGCTACTAAACGATTGCCAAACTGCATATCCGCCGCCTTATAGACCGCGCCAAAGCCGCCTTTACCTACCTGTTGCAGGATGCGATAGCGTTGTTTGAGCAGGTGATTGTAGATGAGCAGTCCGGTACTCTGGCTGGTCTGACTCCCCTGCTTTTGCAGCGGCTGGCCGCACGCATAGCAATACAGGGCATTGGCGCGATTGGCCGCGCCACAGGTACCGCAATAGAGTAGAGAAGTCATCATGAACCAGAGTTACCTTTACCAGTTGGCGGGGACGCCGCCCGCTACTGCGGAGCCAGGGCGAGGGCAAGCCCTGCCTTTCACTGGCAGGTTTCTTGAAACGTGCCGGAAGAGGCTGTCATCCTGAGCGCAGCGAAGGATCTCTCGCCGGGCTGCACAGAGATCCTTCGCTGCGCTCAGGATGACAGCACCCACATCACCGATCTCTTTTCTAAAAAACCCACCAGTGACGGGCAAGCCCGGCCCGTTACCGTACACGAAACGTCAGCATGGTAGCACAGGTTAGAACAGGTGTCAAGTTTTAGCGGGCTTTGGCGCGGGCAATATGCGCGTGAAGTAAAAGAAATCGCGGTCGATGCCATACAGATATTCTGTGCCACTGCCCTGCATAGAGGGATTGAGTTTAGTGATTTGCAGGGGGCCGGAGGCGTTACGTTGATATAAAAATGCTCGTACCCAGTTAGGATTGATATCGGTTTGCATAGCCATGACTGCGCCGGCGGCTTTCATCGTTTCTCCAAGTGTAAGGGCGGATAACGAATTGCCCGCCGCGTAGATCAGGGAGCCGGAAGCTGTGATGCCAATGCCTGAACGCCAGGTATAGGCGCGGTTTAGAATGGTGCCACCCCAGGAGGCCCCGTCGTTGGTTAGTGGATTAATAACGCCGTTGTCGATCAGCAAAGCGGCATTCTGACGCCAGGCGGCGAGATCAGAGTTTCCAATTGTAAGGCGCGGGTCTTTCCCCCACGCGCCGAGAAGTATCTGACCCTCTTTTGTAATGGCGATAGTAGCGGCTCCATTTTGTGGCGGAACATAGGTCGTGCCATTCACATACATGCCATATTTACCATCAGCATATTTGAATCCACCGTTAAAGGCCGCGAAGAGGAGATTATTTTTCAGGTCGCCGGCTGCAATGCGGCCAGGTCCATAGACACCGCGCGGGCCACCAGGTTGATTTGTGCCTGCGACCATGTGTAAAGCGAGAAAACGGGTGTCGAACTGCAATAATGTGACAATCCCATAAGGGCGGTTGGGATCAGGCCGGATAAAGGTTCTGGCTACCAGGGGCGGAAGCCCGGAGGTTGACGCGGGTAGGCCATCGGTTGCCCAGGCGCCCTCGCCGGACAGGGATGGCGTGATAAACGGTTTGATTGGCACAAGCGGCATGGTGGTCAGAGTGGTATTAGTAGGGATGATTTTACGTGTACGTGGTGGGACAGTCCAGGGGGCAGTAACTTGTTGACCGCTCAACTGGTATTGCACGTGATGCGCTGTGTCGGAAACCCCGAGAAACCATGACTCGACCTGGGCTGTGACGGTTGGTCCTAATACGGAGCGCATAATATCGGCAAACTGCGCTCCCAACTGCCCGTTGAGCTGGCTGCCTGTTACTCCGCTTAGAACGGTCAGAATACTCAGGATAACAAGCAGACGGCGCAACTTCTTGCGACGTGGCTTGCGCTGCTTGCGTATTGGAGCAGGCGGCGTTCGTCGCAATTTGTCGCGTTTCTTTTGCATATTGCGTGGTATGGTCGGCCTGGGCCATTGAGCGTCAGGTAGCTGGGAATGATCCACTTCAGGAGAAAGCGGCAGCAACGCGGTTT
>DAHVFL010000529.1 GCA_027316975.1 Chloroflexota bacterium
TGACAGTATTGGCCCCGCGCCCAAAGGTATCGTAGAGGGTTGTATAATCGGCATACAGCGCATCATATGCCCCCCGATGCGCGGTGTTGGGTAGAACAGGGTCTGGGCGGCGTTTTCCCATGATGTGAGATGCGCTGGGAATGTCGGGATAGAGATCGGCGGCGACTGCGGCATGGATCGCCGATCCGAGCGCAGGTGCCTGAGACGATGCGGCGAGGTACAAGGGTTTGCCGATGACGTCAGCATAGATCTGAGTGAGTAGCGCATTCTTCTCAGACAAACCTCCAGCAGCAATCAGTGTATGGATCAGGACGCCAGCGCGTTCATAAGCGTCAATGATGGTTCGCGCCCCAAAGGCAGTGGCCTCAATGAGCGTGCGATAGATTTCGGCAGCAGTGGTGGCAACATTCAGGCCGAGGATGAGACCGCTGAGGTCGGTATCGACCAGGGTGGAGCGGTTGCCCAGCCACCAGTCTAACGCCAGCAGGCCGGATTCGCCTGGATAAAGCCGGGCTGCCTCTTGTTCAAGGTAGGCATGCACCGATATACCTGCGGCTCTGGCAGTTTCATAGACTGTGGGAGGCACAGCGTGATCGAGATACCAGGCAAAGATATCGCCAACTCCGTTCTGTCCGGCTTCATACGCGTACAAGCCTGGAATGACGCCATCCCTCACGACGCCACATATCCCCTCGACAGGTTGTTGTTCGGTTCCAAGCAGGATCGTGCATGTACTCGTTCCCATAATGAGGACGTATTCACCTGGCCGTACAGCGTCGACAGCGGCATTGGTAACGTGCGCATCAACATTAGCAACAGCAACCGGTGTACCCTCCAGGAGGCCCGTCCACTGCGCTGCTTGTGGGGAAAGGCCCCCGGCACGCGACCCCAATTGCGCCAGATGGGTGCTCATGCGCGTCGCGATGATATCGGCGAAGCGTGGGTCAAGGGCAGCGAAGAAGTCCTGGGAAGGGAAGTTGCCATCCTGATACAGTGCTTTATAGCCCGCCGTACAGATGTTGCGCGTCTCCTGCCCGGTGAGCTGCCACACCGCCCAGTCGGCGGCCTCAATGAGTCGCTCGGCGGCGCTATAGATTTCAGGAGCTTCTTCGAGGATTTGCAGTGCTTTACTGAAAAACCATTCTGACGAGTATTTGCCGCCATAGCGTTCCAGCCAGGGTTCATTGCGTTCGCGGGCTACTGCATTGATGCGGTCGGCCTGCGGTTGCGCGGCATGATGTTTCCAGAGCTTCACCCAGGCGTGTGGATATGCACGCCACTGCGGAAGGAAACACAGCGGCGTACCATCGCGTGTGGTGGGGAGCATTGTACAAGAGGTGAAGTCGATACCGATGCCTTTGACCTCGCCTGGATCGATCTTGCTTTGACGCAGGATGGCGGGGATGGTATGCTGAAAAACGCCCAGGTAGTCCTTCGGATCTTGCAAGGCCCAATCCGGCGGAAGATGTGCATCCGATCCTGGCAAGCGTTCATCAATAACGCCAGCAAGGTAGTGATAGACCTCTGTAGCAATTTCGCGGCCATTGCGCGCATCAACGAGAACCGCTCGCCCCGATTCTGTTCCAAAGTCTATGCCGATAGTATACATCTCTGTACTCCCTTCTCATGTCAACATTACAACTCACTCGTGAATTTGTAATATTTTGAGAGCGTCTACCTGGTGTTTGGTAAAGACCTTAACACTGGCTCGTAATCGTCTCAAGCTAAGCGGGACTTTATGAGCATGCCAGAATTTTGGAGATCTTCGTGGAATAACAGATCCACATTGTGCCCGATACCCCTTGAAGAGATAGGTCACATTCATGTTATGTGCGCCGTTCGACGCGTCGTCTCTGAAGGCGGCTCTGCAAGAGGACTACAATAAGCAGGAATACGCCACGGATGACATCCTGCCAGAATGAATTGAGATAGAGTCCACCACCATTAACCAGCGTGTAATTATTCTCGAGTTGGAGAATTTCAACGATCGTGCCTAACAATAGCGTACCCACCAGCGTACCAAAAACCGAGCCAACCCCACCGGTCAACAGGGTACCACCGACCACCACTGCCGCGATGGCGATCAACTCCCAACCGTTGCCTTCGGTAGCCGAACCGCCATTGAGGTTAATGGCTAACAGCACACCAACGAGACCAGAGAGCGCACCACTGAACGTATAGACGAGGAAGAGCGTCCGCCTGACGGGAAGCCCCATTAAAAGAGCGGCCTCTGCATTGCCACCAATAGCCAGTACATAGCGGCCAAAGCGGGTATAGCGCAGGACAAACATGCCGATGAGAAAGGCTACCAGCAAGAGTAAGATTGTGAAGGGCAACGGTGGATTGAGAAATCCATTGCCCAGGGTCGTTCCCCCAATGCTATTGAAATCACTCCTTTGATCGACATTGATGCTGGCAGCGTCATTGATGAGC
>DAHVFL010000052.1 GCA_027316975.1 Chloroflexota bacterium
CACTGGCATCAAAGCCAGGATCGTCCACGTCCAATCCCAGCAGATATTTCCACTCCAACCGCCCGCGCACAGCATCGGCGGCTTGCCGATCGGATAATCCCTCGCGAAATTGCATGACACTGACCAACGCTAACCTCCACGGGGCCTCAGCTGGTTGACCGCGTCGCGGATACAGGTTCATGAAGTCTTCATCCTCATAGATGGTTCCAAACTCATCGCGCAACTGCAAGTAGATATGGCCCTTTGGATAGGCGGCACGAGCAATACGAGCGGTCTCTTCTGGCACAGGGCCAATCGCATGGGGTTTTAAAGACATTCTTTTCTCCTCTTTGCGGCAAGCATGCACTGTTTCGTCCTTCATTGCCTTTATTGTACCAAATCTTTTCCCGCTACGCTCTCTCGTATTGTTCAGCTTTTCTTCTCTGAATTCGCCAGCAGTATCCGGCAGCACGCAGATCCTTCGCTGCGCTCAGGATGACAGCCTCTGGCGATTGGCGCGTTCTAATAAACCTACCAGTGAAAGGTCCACTCCTCCCCCGCCCTTACAATGACTACGAGGGAGAGTTCAATTTGTTACCAGTTTGTATAAGGCGTAGGGCGCGTTCGGTGGCGTCGGCGGTTAGTTGGGCGGCGTGTTCCATGGCGTAGTTCAGGGTCATGGGTTTTGAGGGGAGTGTGGCGATGGCATCGATGCCGAGATGGTAGACGGTCTGGTAGTCGTCTCCGAGGCTGCCGGCGAGGGCCAGTACGGGCAAGGCATAGCGTTTCGCCAGGGCTGCGACGGCTCCAACGCTTTTGCCATAGGCGGTTTGTGAGTCAAGTTGTCCTTCGGCGGTAATCACCAGGTCTGCTAATCTCAGGTGTTCTTCCAGTTTGACGGCTTCGAGGACGATTTGCGCGCCGGGGCGCAATGTGGCGTGTAGGAATGCCAGCAGGGCGGCTCCCAGGCCACCAGCCGCGCCTGCGCCGGGTATGTCGCGCACGGAGAGGCCGAGATCGCGTTCGATTACGGCGGCGTAATGGGCCAGGGCGTTATCGAGTTCCGTGACCATTGCCGGGGTGGCTCCTTTTTGCGGGCCGTAGACGGCGGATGCGCCGGTGGGGCCGGTCAGGGGGTTGTTCACGTCGCAGGCTATCTCGAACGTACAGCCTTGCAGCCGCGCGTCCATGCTATCCGTTGAGATGTGGTGCAGCGTGCCGAGGGCCGCGCCGCCTCGCGCAACTGGTAATCCCTGGCTGTTTGTGAGTGACGCGCCGAGCGCCTGCGCCATGCCCGCGCCGCCGTCGTTGGTGGCGCTGCCTCCGATGCCGATGATAAAGTGGCGGCTGCCCTGTTCCAGCGCGGCCAGGATCAATTCGCCGACGCCGTAGGTGGTTGTGATGCGTGGGTCTCGTCGTTCAGGGGGAACCAGGGGCAGGCCAGCGCAGGCTGCCATCTCAATAGCGGCGGTACGTCCATCGCCGAGTATGCCATAGAAGGCTGTCACAGGTTCGCCAAGTGGCCCGGTCACGCTGTGCTGGACAATCTTGCCGCCGGTAGCATCGACCAGCGCCTGCACTGTGCCTTCACCACCGTCCGCTACCGGCACGATAGCAATCTCGGCCTGGGGGTAAACAGCACGCGCTCCCTGCGCGATAGCGCGGCCTGCTTGAGCGGCCGTGAGACTGCCTTTGAGCGACTGCGGCGCAATGACGATACGCATATGCTCTTCTCCCTGCTCTTTCTATTGTTGTAGTTGCATTATACCAGTTCAACAGAGAGATGTTTGCACTCTACCAATCTCTGCTCTATACTAGCAGTGATAATTTTTTTGCGCTATTTGCATGGAGATGATGTATGTTCTATGGACTGAATTTTGCATGGCACTGGAGTCCGATCACGCTGGGCGGCCTTGTTATTCTTTGCCTGCTGTATATTTTCGGCATTCGGTGGGTGCGTCGGAATAAGCCAGAGGAAAAGCCGCTTCAAAAGCGGCGCGTGGTTTCGTTTATTGTGGCGGTGGCGGTAATTGCTTTGCTGCTGCTTACGCCGGTAGATATGATTGCCCGGACGCAGCTTTTTTCCGTCCACATGTTTCAAGCGGTGGCGTTAATTACCGTGTGCGCTCCATTATTGCTGTATGCTTTTCCCGCCTGGCTGGTGCAGCCGTTTTTTGCTAACCCGTTCACGCGACCGATCATGTGGGTTCTGACTCAGCCGGTGATTGCGTCGCTGCTTTTTAACCTGACCTTTTTGTTGTGGCACGCGCCCCTGTTCTTCAACTTCGCTTTGAGAAACGGCACCTTTTATCATGTGATGATGGTGAGCTTTCTGCTCACGGCTGTACTCAACTGGTGGCCTTTGATTGGCCCGGTACGCGAATTGCACAGGATGAGCTATCCGCAGCAGATGTTGTATGCCTTCCTGGATGGGCAGCCGGTGGATATTTTCGCCTTTTTGCTGGTCTTCTCCTTTGTGGTGTTTTATCGTCATTACGCGGTGCCTCCGCAACTTGGCATCACCGCCTTTGCCGATCAGGCCGTTGGCGGCGCGCTGCTGCTGCTCCCCGGCCTGGTAGACCTGGGAGTGATGTCGCCCCTGTTCTTCCGCTGGCTCAGCCAGCAGGAAGCAAAAGCCAAAATTGCCGATCAGCAACGCCAGGAAGAGGAAGATGCGTATATGGAAGAAGAGGATGTTGAGGAGCATTTGCAAGCGTAATACATGCCTATTTTGCTGCTATACACAGGCATGGTATAATCGCGTTATGCCTGAATTTCCGCGTGCATCGATGAGATATTTTATCAGGGAAGGTAATAGTAGCCTGGATGGGAATGCAACAACAAGGACAGAAACTTGAAGACCCACTGAAATCACCGGATCAGAAAAAGCGCGTTACCGATAAACGCTGGCTGATTGCCATTACCGCGCTAGCGTTGATAGCGGGTGGAGCGGTCTTCTGGCTTCGGGATACGCAGGGGTCTGTTTATAAGATTCTGCCGATTGTTATTTTTACGGTGCTGGGCATAGTGGTAAGTCTATTCCAGTGGCTGTTTCCCGTCTCATCGGGCGGGTCGAGCCAGCCGGTGACCGTTATTCACCCATCCCTGTTGTCGCAACTGATGCAATCGGCACAGGTTGCGCCTCAAGCGCCGCCGCAGATTATTGTGCATGTGCCGTCTGTCGATCCACCGCCTACCCAACACGCGGCGCAGACGGGTCCGCTCGATAAGGCCACTTATCGCGGTATCATGGGCGTGCCGCCGCCAACCGACCCGCGCACCATCCAGCAGCGCGACAAGACGGTGCTGGCAGCCTATACGAAGTTGTGCGGCGCTGACGTGACGGCTCTGGTGCTGACGGGCATCGGCGGGGTGGGTAAATCGACGCTGGCGGCGTTGATCTATCGTTACGCGGAGGCGCAGCGACTGGCGGGTAAGGGGCCATTTACGACTGAGGCTATCTGGCTGAACATTGATCCCTCCGTAACGCTGGCAGACCTGGCCGGCAATCTTTTTCAACTCTTTGGGAAGCCTCTGCCCGATTTCACGCGCCTTTCGCTGCAACACCAGGCGATGGCGCTGTTTAACATCTTGAACACGACGGAGCAGCCGCGCCTGATAGTGCTCGACCAGTTTGAGAATTTGCTGGATTGGCGCAGCGGTCACGCGCTGGCGGATCGTCCTGGCGTGGGTGAATGGCTCGACGCCATCAACGGCCAGCCGTGCGCCTGCCGTATCTTGATGACCAGCCGCCCGTGGCCGCTGGGGACGCGCGAATATCCACCGACGTATATGCATGAATACGCGGTGCAGGGGCTGGATAGTGTGGAAGGCATGGATCTGCTGCGCAAAATGCACGTCGAGGGAAGCGATGCCGAATTACGCGCCGTCGTCGAACGCTGCCAGGGCCATGCCTACGCGCTGACCTTGCTGGCATCGCTGTTACGCACGCGCAATATGAGCCTGGCGGCATTCCTCAAAGACGCCATGTTTTCGCAAGTCTGGACGGGCAATGTGACGCGCAACCTGCTGGATTACATCTATCACGAGCAATTAAACGAGGAGCAGCGGCGCTTGTTGCTGGCGTTCTCCGTGTACCGGGAGCCTGTACCTATCGAGGCGGCGCATATGGTAGTGGCAGTGGACAACGCTACCTCGAAGACGCACTGGCACAGCGCGCTGGATGTCTTGCTCAACCAGCGCCTGCTCCAGGCGACGGGCGATGGAAGTTACCAGTTACACGCGCTGGTGACAAACTACGCGCAAAGCCACTTCGATGAGACGAATGAACAACAGAACCACCGGTTGGAGTGCGAGGCGCACGCCAGGGCTGCGAGCTACTACGCGCAGCAGGCGACTGTGCGCTGCCCGCCGCGCGAGAAGCGCCGCAAGATCAGCCATGTGCTGCCATTTATCGAGGAGATCTGGCAGCTTTGCCAGGCTGAACGCTGGCCGGATGCCTTTAATCTGATGGAACGCGAAGGCTTGTTTGGCACGCTCAAACGCGCTGGCGGCAATGCCATCTTGCTCGAACTGTACCAGCAGCTCGCGCCTGAGAAGTGGCAGCCATCGCCGGTGCAGCGCGCGCGCGTGGCGGATACGCTGGGCGTGGTCTATAGGATGCTTGGCCGCCTTGATAAGGCCAGGGAACAGCTTGAGATTTCGCTGGAACTCTACCACGAGCAAGGGAAACGCGGTGGAGAAGCTCGTGTGTTGAATGATCTTGGCCGCGTCTATGCTGATATGGGTAACAGGGAGAAGGCGCAAAGCGATTATCATGCCGCTCTGCACATCAGTCAAGAACAGGGAGACGCGCAGGGCATAGGCGTGGCTTTCAATAACCTGGGTTTTGTCTATACGGCCATGGGGCAGGGAAAACAGGCGCAGGATTACTACGAGCAAGCGCTGATTATTTTCCGCGATCTGGGAGATAAGACGGGCGAAGCGGCCACGCTTAACAACCTTGGGCGCGTCTACGAGGACCTGGGGCAGCGCGAAAAGGGGCAGGAGCATTACCAGCAGGCGCTGGACATTTTTAGCGAAGAGGGCGACCGCCGGGGAGAAGCGTGGTCGTTAAATAATCTGGGCAAGGCCTGCCGCAAGCTGAGGCAGTACGAACAGGCGCTTGGCTACCTGCAACAGGCGCTGGCCATCCGGCGCGAGATCGACCGCAAGGGCGAAGGTCGCACCTATAGAAACCTGGGTACCGTCTACGAGGTAATGGGTAAGGCTGATACCGCGCTTGACAATTACCGGCAGGCCCTCGCCATTGCGCGGGAAGTGGAAGACCAGGAGGGCCAGGGCAAGACTATGCGCAATCTAGGCAAGCTCTACCTCGATATGCAGCGCTACGAGACCGCGCTGGCCTTCCTCGTGCTTGCCCGAAACATCCTGCAGGCTATAGATAGCACCTACTACCAGGAATCGCTGCGTGGTATCGAAACTTTGCAAAAGACTGTAGGCGATGAGCAATACACTACGTTAGTAGCAGATGTGGAACCACGCGCGCAGCACATAGCAGAACAGGTACTGGGCGAAACAGCAGTGGTATATTGATCTGTGAAAGATATGCGCTTTGCCCTCTATCCCGCGAACGAACCTTACTACCTTCTGAATGATTCCCCAGAGGTGACGAGAGATTCTTCGCTGCGCTCAGAATGACAGTACCCCCGATTGTCATTCTGGCTGAATGATTCCCCAGAGGTGACGAGAGATTCTTCGCTGCGCTCAGAATGACAGCGCCCCCAACTGTCATTCTGGCTGAATGATTCCCCAGAGGTGACGAGAGATTCTTCGCTGCGCTCAGAATGACAGCGCCCCCAACTGTCATTCTGAGCGCAGCGAAGAATCTCTAGCGCGAAGTCGAGTCAACTTGAGGATTTAGAGGTAATCACCATCTAGCTTTTGGGCTTTAATCCTGAAGATACATGTGAGCCGCTTCATACAAATTCAGTGAAAGGTTTGACAGCGTTCGATGGGGATTTCTGCTAATCTTTTAGAAAGAGGGAGGCGTGTCTGCTTCAAATTAAAAAGGCGCTAAAAAAGAGCAGGGAATATCGTCTATGAAAGGAGGAGTTCTGGGAAGTTCATACATTCATTGACAGGCACAACCTCTGCTGGTATCATACGTTTGATCGTATATTCTCCGTCGTCCTACTAGAGTTTTTGGAATGAAACCAGTTCTACTTTTGTAGAACTCTTCAGGAGTAAAGGGGGGCAGTTATGAATACAGGCTCTCAAATCGATCCAAAGCATTTCGGAAAATATGAACTGCGCGAGTTACTGGGACGAGGGGGCATGGCCGAGGTCTGGAAAGCGTTCGACACCCAGTTAGAGCGCTACGTGGCTATCAAGCTCCTCCACGCTGACCTGCAGGCTGATCCTGAGTTTATGACGCGCTTTACTCGTGAAGCAAAAGTGATTGCTTCTCTCCATCACCCCAACATCATGCAGATCCACGATTTTCAAATATACCAGCCGCCGGATGCGAAAACCCCCATCGCATATATGGTGATGGACTATGTCGAAGGGCAAACGCTGGCCGGTTATATTCGTTCTACCTCTCGTACGGGGAAATTCCCACCTTCCGCGGAGATCGTTGGTATTTTTGCAGCGATCAGTCGAGCCGTCGATTATGCTCATCAGCAAGGCATGATTCACCGCGATATTAAACCGGGCAACATCTTGCTAGATCAGCGTCGTGTTAGCCCTCAGTATCCAATGGGCGAACCTATCCTCACCGATTTCGGCATTGCGAAATTGATGGGCAGTAGTTCGGGGACGGTCAGTGGTTCCTGGCTCGGCACGCCGCTCTATATTTCACCCGAACAGGCGCAGGGCCAGCCCGGCAACGAGCGCAGCGACATTTACTCCCTTGGTGTCATCCTCTACGAGATATGTACCGGCGTTCAACCATTTCGGGGAGAGAGTATCCAGGCCATTATGGTGCAGCATTTGAACTCGATGCCAACGCCGCCTGCCTACTTTAACAATGCCATCATGCCCCTTCTGACAAATGTGATTATGCGTGGGATGGCGAAAGATCCCATGATGCGTTTCTCCAGCGCGTCTTCTATGACCGCGGCGCTGGCTGAAGCCCTGAATGTGGCGGTTCCATCGGATATGCATACGTCCATGCAGCTAGTGGATGAGTTGAGCGGACCAACCTATCTGTCTCCCCTCCAATCAGGTCCAATGCCTCTTTTGACGCCGACCATGTCTCAAGTCCCATCACCCTATCCTGGTCAGATATCGCAGCACACGCCCTCGCTTGCGCCAACCTCTCCAGTTCAAATGGGTAGCGGGCAGGGTTATCGGGTTGGGAATCCTGCAACACCTATGCCCTTCACCAATACTCCCGGTAGTTCTTCTCCTGTATACGCGGCTCAGAGCCTGCCCGGCGTGGTGTCACCTCAGCCGCCTGCAAGTCCTCCCTTGCCTGTAGCCCGGCGCAGCAGGGGTCTATTCATTGGGTTGATTGTGTTACTCATACTAGTTCTGGTGGGTGGCGGACTGGGAGGTTTTTTCTGGTTCACCCGCAATCAATCCACTCCAGTCGTCTCGAACTCGTTTGCGGGCTATGCCTACTTTATCAGCAGCGGGCAGATTTCTGAAACCAACAACAAGGGCATCAATGATCAATTGCTCATAGCTATCCAGAATGTTCCCAATCCAGGGACTGGCAAAAATTATTATGGCTGGTTGCGGGGTGACGCTGCTAACCCTATTGCTCCTCCGCTCGCGCTGGGAGCGTTATCCGTCACGAACGGAAATATTCGCGATTTGTACAAAAATCCCGATCATACCAACCTGCTGGCTTTCTACAGCCGTTTTCTTATCACAGAAGAGGATACGAATCCGCAACCGGGCAACTTTTCTCCCGATCAGAGTACCTGGCGTTACGCTGCCCGGCTTCCCCAGACTCCTGATAGCGCGAACATGGAGAGTCTAGGGACGCTTCAACATCTGCGTCACCTGCTTGTGGATGCGCCAGAACTTACGAGTATTAAATTACCGGGTGGCCTCGATATCTGGCTCTTTAGAAACGCGCAGAAAGTCCTGGAATGGTCAGGTAGCGCCAGGGACTTTTGGACGAACGGAAATGCGATTGGCATACGCCAGCAGGGTATTCGCGTCCTGGACTACCTGGATGGAACAATGAACGTGCAGCAAGATGTGCCACCGGGAACAAAAAACCTGGTGAATCCGCGCATCGCTCCTGTTGCTCTACTTCCGATGGGCCAGCAGATGAGTCAGCCGAGTCAGATGTCTGCCGGTGATGGTCTGCTCTATATCATTGGAACTCATCTGCAGGCCCTGGTTCAAGCTTCAGGTATATCACAGGAAAGTCATTCCCTTGCTGCCCTGATTCATCAGGATAGCGCTCATGTGCAGGCCCATTTACAGAATGTGCGTACCTATGCAAAGCAACTGGTAAGCATGACTGACACCCAGTTGCTTTCAAATAGCGCACAATCTCTCCTTAATTCTATGGAAACAGAGGCAAGGTATGCCTTCATTGGGCAAATTGACCCTGGTACGAATACGCTTCAGGGAGGAGTAGTACAGATGCACTATAGTATCGAAGGTCTGGCTACCCTCAATATTGCAAAGATGTAGATACACCATGATCGCATTCGATAGAGGTAATCTCCGTTTCTCTTATCGCGTAGCGGGTGTAGCGATACGCGATGGGAAAGTCCTGACACAACAACCGGTGGAGGGTGGCTTTTGTTTTCTGCCGGGAGGACGCGCCGAATTGATGGAACGGAGCATATTGTGCATGTTGATGATTGATGGGAAGTATTTGCCTTTGTTATCCCGGTGATTATCAATGAGTCCTCAAAGTAACTTTTCGCGCGAGAGATTCTTCGCTGCGCTCAGAATGACAATCCCCCTGGCTGTCATTCTGAGCGCAGCGAAGAATCTCTCGCCGCCTTAGAAGTAATCACCAGCTTATTTTCCCCTTGCAAACCACTTCAAGTACTTTACGATGCCGGGCTTAAATTCTCCGATCCTCTGCATATCGTCCGCGTTCAAGGGTTTGATGAGCGCGAGCAGCAGAACTGCCAGAGGCAGCGTATCCTCCCGCTCAAAGGCCCAGTTGACCTGTTTTTTAGAATGATCGGGGTTATTTGAATTCATTCTATACCTCGGTTCATAAAGTGATGAGAACGTGAATGGTGTCGGACGATTCAAGAATAATAGATATGTAGATGGCGTGGAGTATAAAATCCCCTATGGTTGTAACGCAAAAAAAGAGATCTAATTCACAAAATCAGAACAATTGGCTTTATTGTACACTGTGTGGATAGCAGGGCGGGTGCTTGTGAGAGATGTATATGTGCGATATACTGTGGCTACCCTGAACTGCAATTCGTGAAGAAATGGTGATAGAGGCGTCACGTACCCTATCGCCTTCAAGGCGATGGGCTTGTGCAGAACGAAGCCCTGGACGTGAGCAGCCCCCCAGGCATGTGCCTGGGAGCAGTTTGGCGCGAATGCGAATAGGCACGTCGCAATGACGGTCCAGTTGCGACCACTGCGGTCAACGATTAAACAGACGGGCAGGGAGCGAGTCAGTGTCGTTGGCACATCAAGGAAACCGCGCACAAACAGGGGCGAGGACGACTTTACTTCATCTGGCAACAGATGAACGATGCCTCATTAGGAGGCCCCGGTACCGGGGAGAACAGAAAGGAAACCATGTCGCGCGTTTTGATCGTCGATCAGCAGAGGCGACCGCTCATGCCATGCACACCAGCACGTGCTCGCCTGTTGCTCACACAAAAGAAGGCGGCGGTGTTGCGGAGATGTCCTTTTACCTTGATTCTATATGAGGACCGTCCCGATGCGGTTGTGCAACCATTACGGCTCAAGATCGATCCGGGGAGCAGGGTGTCAGGGCTGGCACTCGTCAATGATACCTCAGGAGAAGTCGTCTGGGCGGCGGAAGTCACCCATCGTGGCGAACAAATCCGTAAAGACCTCCAAAAACGGGCAGCGGTACGTCGGGGACGGCGGCAGCGCCATACGTGGTACCGGCCAGCGCGACATCTCAATCGCCGTCGCCCCACAGGCTGGATTCCACCATCATTGGAGAGTCGAGTGCGGAATATTGAGACCTGGACACAGCGGCTCATCCTCCGGGCTCCCGTTGGAGCACTCTCCTACGAGGCTGTGCGTTTCGATACCCAGGCCTTGCAGAATCCCGAGATCGAGGGGACGCAGTATCAACACGGGACGCTCGCGGGCCTGGAGGTAAAGGAATACTTGCTTCTCAAATGGGGACATCGGTGTGCTTACTGCGGGCAAACGGGATTACCGCTTCAAGTCGAGCATATTCTGCCAAAAATACGCGGGGGCAGCAATCGTGTGACCAATCTCACGCTGGCCTGCGAACGATGCAATGAGAAGAAAGGCAGCCGGACCGCAGCGGAATTTGGTTTCCCTCACCTTCATGCACAAGCGCGCGCTCCGCTCAAAGATGCGGCCGTTGTGAATAGCACCAGGCGGGTGCTGCATCAACGCCTTATGAGGACTGGTTTGCCCATTGAAGCTAGCAGTGGCGGACGAACAAAGTGGAATCGGCGTGAGCGCGCCATAGCAAAAACGCACTGGTTGGATGCAGCAAACGTTGGCCCCTCCACGCCGGCGCGTCTTCTCTTCCAGAACGTCCGCCCCTGGCTGATCAGCGCCAACCGACGCCAGGATCGGCAGCTGTGCCTGATAAACGCGTTGGGCTTTCCTCGCAGTAAACCGAAGAAGAAGAGCCCCAAGCATGACTTTCGCACAGGTGATATCGTGCGTGCCCTGGTTCCGGCATATTTGGGGAACCCCGGCCTTCACGTTGGGAGGTTGGCCGCCAAAGCAAATGGGGCCTTCACGATCACCACCAAGCAGGGGAAAGTGACCGATATCGGGTATCATTACTGTACGCGGCTCCACCACGCTGATGGGTATTCCTATCTTATCAAGTGAACAATGAAAGGGGGGGTGCGGCTTGCCTCCAGTCCCTTCAAAAGGGATGGGTGCCCGCCGCACACGATCTATGGCAAAGGATGCGCGTCCATTACAATCACAACAGATGAAGCAAGATAGAAGTTATCTTCCGCCGTATCAGCATGTCGCGTCAACGGGCGCTTTACGCGCTGCGTTGATTGGCGCGGGTATTGCTCTCGCGCTGACCGGCGTCGAGAGCCTGGTCTGGATAATTGTTACTCACAGGTTGCCCGCTTTCTGGTGGTTGTTGCTTGTTGCGCAAGTGGTGATAGTGTCGTTGCTGGCGCTGGCGATGAACAGGCCCCTGGCGCTCTCCCGTTATGCGCGGGAAGTGGGGCGGGCAACTGAGCGGTACCGCGCAGTCTATACGCCGCTTTCTGACTGGCTGACGCTCTATACGACCAGCATTACGTGCTACCAGCATTCGCCCGATCCTGCCATACCTGAGCGAGAGCAGGAGTTGTCGTTGCTCGATCTTGTGCGTCCTGGCAACCAGTTTCTTGTAGACCCGCAAGAACACCTGGCACTGTCAGGGGCAACGGGCGCTGGTAAGACAACGATCCTGTATTTTTTTCAGTTTATGGCGCTGTTGCGCCGCCGTTCGGTGATCTTCGGGCGTCAGAAAATTCCCATCTATATACCGTTGCGCAATTATACCCTTTTTCTGAGAACACATGCTGGCTGGTATGCGCAGGAAGCCGCGCTGCAACCGGGCATAGCGCGCCTGGTGGATTTCCTGGCGGCCAGCGATATGCCGGGCATTCATCATGTACGGCCCTATTTGCGCCGGCTGGCGGATCAGGGTCGGCTCTTGCTGCTGTATGACGGGTTGCATGAAATTGAAGAAGCGTATCTGCCAGATGTGATCGCGGAAGTGGTGGAACTGATGAGCCAGTCGCACAACCGTGTGGTCGTGGCGTGCCGGCAAGAGGATTACCTGCGCCAGCCACAACTGGCGCAGGCGATGGAAGCCAACCTGGTAGCGCGCGCGGTAGTCGAGCCGTTGGCGGAAGAACAGACGCGCAGCCTGGTGGAGCGCTACATCGAAAGCGAAAATTCTGGCAAGAAGTGGCGTCATACGGCCGGTCAGATTATGGATATGATCGCCACTACGCGCCTGCGTGTCATCTGTTCCACGCCCTTGATGATGCTGGCGTTGTTGAGCGTAATTGACAGCACCGGTATCGAGCGCGGCAAACGTCTCGATACACGCGGTCGCCTGATGCGCGCCTCTACGGCTCATCTCATCTCACAGGCGCGGAAGCGTCCGGCGTGGCATAAACGCGCCCCGTTGGAGAAGGATGTGCTGCTCTTCCTGGGTGAAATTGCCATCGCCGCGCGCTGGTCAAATACGCCGCTGGCGATCCAGTTGCACGAGCATGAACACCTGCTGCGTACCGGGCAGCCCTCGCTTGAGGAACACGCGGGCGCGTTGCAGGGCTGGCTCGGTGAGCACATTGATGAGATGTTTCTTTCTGATAACCAGCATGAGAGCTACAGCCGCTCCGAGATGAGCGAACTGCTGGCATTCGCCTTGGATGCCGCGCTGCTCGAAATCAGCCCGCATGGTATTTTGAGCTTCCGTCACGAGATGCTGGCTGCCTACGCGGTGGCGGACTATTTTGTGACATTGCAGGCTACCTCGTTTGCCGGGCTGCTGGCGCAGGCGATGAAGCGCGAGGACACGACCGACGCCTATACGCGCTGGAGTCTACCGCTGGCGTTGTGGGCGGGACTGCTGGATGACCCGCTTGCCCAGGCTCAACGCTTCGTCGAATACGGGCAGAAACACCCGGCCGCGACGTTGGATATGCTGGTCCTGGGTTTGCTTTGTATGGGAGTAGCCAGCGCGCCACCCTATGTTGCATACGACCAGGTGGTAGCCATGCCTCCCGTCTTTGAAGAAATGCTGGGCGAGGTTTTGCACGATGGGTCGCAGCGCGTGGCCCTGGCGCGAGCGATCACGCGCCACGCCGAGGAGGGCGCGCAGGAGATGTATGCGGCGCTGTTTTTGCTGTTGATGTTGCCCGGCATCGACGAGCTCATCATCCTGCTCGATATGGAAGTGGTGCCATTCCTGCTTTTCAACCGGCTGCGCGAAATTGTGGATGATAGCGCGTATGACGCACAGGTCAAACGCCTCGCGCGCGTTATCGGACACCTGGGAGCGGTGGCGGTGCCTCAAGCTGCCGTGTTGAGCAGGGCTGACGCGGGTGGAAGTCCGCGCCTGCGTTCCGCCGCCATTAACATTCTTGGCGGCACTGGAGAGCAGAGCGCGGTCGATGCCTTGAACGCCTGCCTGTATGACTCGGACCCTATGATTGTGGGGAGAGCTATCAATGCTATGATCCGGCTTGGCCCGGAACTGACGCTGCCATCCCTGGTGGAAGAACTGGAAAATCGCGCCTTAACCTCTGCCACATCGCAAATTCACGCTGCGGCGCTGCGTATTCTCGATCATTTTCTAAAAGAAACGAATGCTGACCGTGAGTTGACAGATGAACAACGACAACAGGTGATGAGCGTCCTGTCGTCTATTTTGCAGGGCGGGTATGCGCCTGAAGCGCAGCAGAAGGCGAGCGAGATGCTGGTGCAGCAAGGGCGCGCCGCTGAAGAGAGCGCGGGTGGCGAAATGGCCGTGGATGTGTTCATTGCAAACCTTGCTGCAACTGATGAGCAGATAGCGAGCGGCGCGGCGCGGGCTTTACGCGAGATCGGTACGGTTGCCACGCCTGCTCTCCTGAAAGAATTGCGCGAGTCGCCACCGCCTGGTGTGACTTCGCGCATCGTTCAGACGCTGGGCAGGGTGCGCGACCCGCGCGCGATGCCGGCCCTGTTGCGGTTGCTGGCCGATCCCGCGCCGGTGGTGCAGGATCAGGTTAGCAAGGCCCTGCAGCTTTACGCGCCTGAAAGTATTCCCGGCCTGATCTACCAGGTCTTGCAGGGGGAAGATGATCTGGTTGCTACCAGCGCTGAGCAGGTACTTATCGAAATTGGCAAAGCTGCTGTAGAGCCGGTTATTGAGGCGCTGATTCCCGTGACACCGGGACGCACTGCTATGCTGGTGCATATGTTGGCACGTGTACATGATATGGAGGCGGTGCCGGTCCTGATTGCCCTGCTTGAAACAGAAGCGCCAGCAGGGCAAGCGCCGAACAGGCAGATCAGCAACTGACGCTGGCCTTGATCGAGGCGCTTGGGCAATTCTCGGACGAGCAAGTGGTTGCCCCGTTGATAGATATGCTTGCAAACGCCAATCCCCTGTTCTATGAGGGAGCGGTGAATGCCCTGAGCAACCTGGGAGATGTGGCGTGCAGGTTATTGCTTGACGCGCTGGATGTTGAATACGAGAGCGCGGTCACTTCTCGTATTGAACGCGCGCTGCTGGGCATGACGCCCTTCCCCGGTGAGCGGTTGCTCGCGGTGTATGAATGGGGCAGCGATGCACAGGCGGAACACATTACCAACGTTTTTGTCGCATCAGGCCAGGAGGCGGCGTACTTGCTGGTGAGTCACCTTGTTGACAAGAATGCGCGCTTGCAGGGTTATGGGCGCGAGGCTGCCGGGCGTATGCCGGGCCAGGTGATTGTACCCGCTTTGCTGGAGATTATCGACCATCCCGGCCCTGATTGGCGCGACGTGGTAGCGGAGTTCTTGCTGCAACACCCACAGGAGGCCATTCCTCCGCTGGTGGGCCTGTTGGATGATCCCGCGCGCGGAGCGGCGG
>DAHVFL010000530.1 GCA_027316975.1 Chloroflexota bacterium
GTAGGGGCGGGGGGCGTGTCAGGCCCGCCCAGGACGAGGGCGGCGCAAGCGCAAGCGCCCCTACCACATTCAAAAAACCTCCCAGTGAAAGTCGGCGGCTCTGTCCCCGCCCTGGTCGCTTTCTGTTTCTGGGCATTTTCATGACCTGCTTGCTTTAATAAGGAGAAACCCCGGTGCTCACAGCCATTGACCATATCATCATCGGCGTGCAAGATTTGGAGAAGGCGGCGTCATTGACACTTTTCCTCTTCTTAATCCTGGATCAAGAAACGCACCTTGCGCTTGAATACCTTCTCGAACAGGTCAGTCTTATCGACAACATGTTCCAGCTCATCATCCAGGTCGGCCAGTGGGCGCGCCCAGATAGAAAGTACCCAGTTTTCCTCGTCACACAATTCAGTATTGGCCGCGACTCGCAGCACGCCCCCGTCGTGGCTATAGTCCAGCCCATCAGCAATGCGCAGCAGAGCAGCCAGGGCAGAGACCCGCTTGCGCGCCGCCTTGCTCAGCAGCGCATATTCTTCATGCGCCATACTGGGCAAAGCGCGTCGATGGTAACGCGCAATAGCGGCGATTTCGTACCGTTCCTCGTCATCAAAATCCGGCAGGGTGGTATCCCGGATCAAGCGATACGAATGTTTATGATGGCGGCGCGCCTCGATCAACATACCCGTATTATGCAAAAGCGCGGCCCGATCAAGCAGGCGCAGCGCACCAGCATCCAACGAGTGCAATGGTTCAGTCGCTTCAAAAAGCTGCGCGGAGAGCCGCGCTACCTGGCGAGCATGAGGCCAATCTTCTACCAGCAGCCCTCCGCTCAATCGGAGCTCTTCCGCCGTTGGCTCAGGTAAGTGCCGCCAATCTAACTCACCAACCGGTACATGATTCATCATAATCGTTCTCACCTTTACATATAGTTCGACATTCTTCAGTTTTAGCCCAAAATATCCAGCACTTCACCGCGAAAATCTCTCTCCTGCAATTGACGCCAGTGCTGGCGAAATGCGCTGTAGCGTCGCCCTCGCAGTTCTTCCTGCTGGCCCAGGAACTCTCCCAGCCCGCGCCGCTGCTCCGCCGTAGGCGAGGCGCCTGGATCAAGCAGATACGCAGCCATATCGGCCGATACCAGTGCCTTTCCATTAAAGGAGAACAGCTTTGCGCCTGCCCCCCCTGCAGCCGTATCGCTCTGCGCGTCAGACAGGCGCATCTGCAACAATGCAATCATCACATCGCTATCATGCAGTTCGCCAAGCTCATCCTGCAATTGCGTCAGTTCGCCCACAACAGCCCGACCGCCCGCGGGTAACACATCCTCGAATACCTCAAACGTATAACGCAGGCGTTTCGCGGCGATGCGCATATCGTGCAACCCGCGCGCGTTATCAGCATCATCCACAGCCCACTCCCACTGGTAAAGCTCCGCCAGTCGCTCCTTCGCGATCAGTCGCGCATTCATGCCAACAGGAGCCTGCGCGTCCAGGCCGGTAATCGCTCTAGCCTTCGCCATGCCGCGCCTCCTCTTTTTGCGGGATACACGCCTCGATCTGTTTTTCGAGCCAGTCCCGATCCAGCCCCTTCAGGAAGTGTTCCAGCTCGCGTTGTTTCTCCTGGCGAAATTTTTGCAGGTGATCCAGCAGCCACTGCGAGCTGGCTCGCGTCTCCCCGTCCGCCTGCTTCATGCTCTCTTGCAAGTGGTGCAACATCACATCGGCATCGCGCGCTGCCCCCAGCGCATCCGCAGCCTTCGTGACACGACGATAGACGCGCTTGAACGGCCCTGGTTGGCAACACGACTCAAAAGCATCCAGTGTGGCGCGCAGGCGGCGCGACGCCACGCGCATCCGGTGTACAGCCTCGACATCTTCATGCTTGAGCACTTCATCTGGATATTCCAGAAACTTTTGCAGGCGCTGGCCCAACATCCGCCGCCCGGCCTCCTCGAACGTCTCCACCCCGTCAATTACCCGGTTCCGGTCGATGGGTCTGGCTGTAGTAATAACGGCTTCGGGTAAAAGATTTCGTCTATGACCATTCTGCAACGCAGTAGTGCCGCTCACAACATCCAGCCAGGACTCGCCATAGCGTTCCCGCGCCAGCAGCACACCCTCGCGAATACCATGCGGGCTGACCGAAATCTCGCTAAGATGCAGGCGCGCCATCATAGCCGCGATAATCATAGCTCCCGCCAGCAGGATACGCGTTCGCGCCACCGGCTGTTCAAAACGCTGCGCAATCTCCTCCGCCGGAAGCGCGCTTAACAGGCCCTGGCAGCGCAACAGGTCATGGTGCGTCAACTGCATCTGGCTCAATCCCAACTCAAAAGCGCGATGAGTGAGATGCAAAAGAGAATTCGCGCTCCCGCCTGTGACGATCAACGCCGGCG
>DAHVFL010000531.1 GCA_027316975.1 Chloroflexota bacterium
CTTCCTGCTGAACGTCGGGCATGATAAACACCTCTTTCTTTTTTCGCGTCTCTGCGCTTTGGTGGGAGGGAACGCCACTTGCGCCCCCTCTAAAACGAGTGTACAATTTCAAGTACACTTGAAGTCAAGAGGGGAGAAGTACGAATTTGAACGAACCGACACTGACCATTGGTGAAGTTGCGCGCCAGGCGGGTCTGCGCTCCTCGGCCATCCGTTATTATGAAGACATAGGAGTATTACCGAGGCCGGAGAGGACGCATGGACACCGGCGCTATTCCTCGCGGGTCTTTCAGCAATTGGCATTCATCCAACTTGCACAGCAGGCGGGCTTTTCAATGGCGGAAATCGAGACGCTTGTTTCCGGTTTCGATGAAAACGCGCCGCTGGGAGTGCGCTGGCGCACACTGGCCGAGCAGAAGCTGAGCGAACTGGAAGTTTTGATTAGCAGGGCGCAGGGCATGAAACGATTGCTGGAAGAGGGCATACGCTGCCAGTGCCTGAATCTGGATGAGTGTATTCCGCTGGCAGCCGGGCGTTGTGTTTGAAACACATCTGTTTGTGTCTCGGAGACTATGTTCCCGCGTACAAAGCTGCTATACTGAGGTGTACTTTCCATACATTTATGAAAGGTGCAAACGTATTAGCTGGTGAACATTCCCAGGCAAAATCGGCCCTGTCATCCTGAGCGCAGCGAAGGATCTCAGTATGTGGCGAGGCAGACCCTTCGCTGCGCTCAGGGTGACAACCGTATTAGCTGGTGATTTTTTCCAATCACAATCGGCCCTGTCATCCTGAGCGCAGCGAAGGATCTCAGTATGTGGCGAGGCAGACCCTTCGCTGCGCTCAGGGTGACAACTATGGCCGATTTCGGTTGTGAAAATTTATCAGGCACTGCGATATGAATAGTATGCAAACGATGAAATTATTGCTGGTGGACGATCATGGGCCGTTGCGCAAGGCATTACGTGAAGGATTGCAGGCGACGGGGGCGGTGCAGGTGCTGGGCGAGGCAGCGACGGGACGCGAGGCCCTGGCGCGCGCATTGGAGCTTGACGCCGATGTGATTTTGATGGATGTGCAGTTGCAGGACCCGCAGGCCGGGCGCAAAGCTTTGAGCGGCGTGGGCGCGGCTATTGCTATCCGGCGCGAACGCCCCCGTATGCCGGTGGTCTTCTATTCCATTCAGGACGATGATGACTATTACCGCGAGTTCCGCGCCTCCGGCATCCTGACGCACTATGCCTATGTGCGCAAAAGCAATTACCTGCTGCCTGGAATGCTGGTGCCACTGCTGCGCGATGCCATCAATGGGCGCAGCCTGGTCGATCCCGAAATCGAAGACCGCGTGCAAGAGGTGCGCGACCTCGACGAGCAATCACCCCGCGCCCTGCTGGAACCCAATGAACTGCGTGTAGCCGAACTGGTGGCGCAGGGCATGACGAATGAACAAATAGCGGCGCGTCTCAACCTGCACGACAAACGCGCTGTGAGCCGCACTAACGGTCGTATTTACGCTTCGTGGGGTTTGAGCGAGACGGCAGTTGACGATAAGGTTGCACGCGCACGAGCTACGCTGATTTATACACTGAACAGGATGATTATATGGGATGAGGATGGTGTAGCGCTGGTGCAGGATAGGCGGGGGGAGTGGGTGCCGTTGTATGGGGAGGAGTGAGGGTGCCAGCCTTGATTCCTAATTTATGGGCAGTATGTCATGAGTTCTGCAAAACCATCAAGTTTGTCTTCATATTTTTCTTTCAATGACAATAAAAGACGTATTGATGGCGAGAAATCCCATTGAAAGCGGGCCTCGCCAATCAAATCCTCGCCGTATATTTGAGATAAAAAATGCATTAATTTAACAATACACCGATCGACATGGTAATGGATATCTCCTCCTTGAAACCTGATGAAACGCCACCCTTGCTTCTCAATATTTTTCTGCCTTACCTGGTCATCAGCTTTTTGATTTGAAGAAGTATGAAAAAGTTTTCCATCAATCTCGATAGCTGTTTTCGAGGGTAGATCAGCAAAGTCTACATAATACTTTCCTATCTGGTATTGAGGAATAAGTTTAAAATGCGGAAAAGTTGTTCGCCATGCTTTCCAAAAATAGTCTTCTAGTGGGCTTTCAAAGTGCAATCTTTTTTCTTTTAGATCATGAACAAGTAAATATTGGTATTCCTTATCAATGAGCTTGCTCCGTTCTTTTTGAAGCCGTTCGTTAAAACTGGCAGGATTATTACAGGTAAGGCAATCAGGTTCTAAGAGGGACGTATAGGTGTTGTCCCGATTGTATAGGAAATTTTTCCATTCTGCCACTGTTTCTCTTATATAA
>DAHVFL010000532.1 GCA_027316975.1 Chloroflexota bacterium
CGTGAGCTGCGGATATGTTTCTTCGCACTGTTGATCGACCGACCCACCTTTGCCGAGCTTATCTGCCGCATTTATGCTGCGAGAGCGCGTGGCCGTGGTTGTTTTTTCTCAAATGGTTGTGCATATGTAGCGTAGAGATGAATTTCACAGGTATTCGAGGAGGTTAGATGTCAGAGGCGCATTCTATTCAAGAAGAGGTCGCAGGGGTGGGCGAGGCTCATGGTGTCGCGCCCAAACGCATACCGTTGTGGCGCAACCGCGATTATATGTTGTTGTGGAGCGGCCAGGTCGTCTCGTCGGTGGGAACGCGCGTCTCGCAACTGGCGTTTCCTCTGCTGGTACTCGCGCTGACGCATTCACCCGCGCAGGCCGGGTTGATTGCCGCGCTGCGTGGTTTGCCCTTTGCGCTTTTCATCCTGCCAGCAGGGGCGATGGTAGATCGCTGGAATCGCAAGCGCGTCATGATTTTGTGCGACGCGGGCCGCGCTGTGGCGCTCGGAAGTATCCCGGTCGCGCTGCTGCTGGGCCATTTGACGATACTCCAGCTCTGTATCGTCTCGCTGGTAGAGGGTACGCTGTTTACCTTTTTCAATCTTGCTGAGACTGCCTGCCTGCCGCAGGTGGTTTCAAAGGACCAGTTGACCGGCGCGGTGGCGCAAAATTCGGTGATCGACTCAGTATCGGGCATGATTGGCCCATCGTTTGGCGGCATCCTGTATGGCCTCGGGCAAGCCGTGCCGTTCCTGACGGATACCATTTCCTATCTGGTTTCGGTGCTGTCGCTGTTCTTTATCAAGGCGCAATTTCAAGAGGAGCGCAGCGTCGAACCGCTGCGCCTGTGGCAAGAAATAGGCGAGGGGTTGTCGTGGCTGTGGCATAACCCGGTGATACGCTTTATCGCCCTGCTCACGAGCGGCTTGATTTTGCCGGTTGTGGGGTACGGGCTGATTATCATTGTACTGGCGCAGATGCAGCACGCTACGTCGTTTGAGATTGGCCTGATTTTAGCGGGTGGCGGCGTTGGCAGCATTGTTGGCGCTGTAATCGTAGCCCCGCTGGGGAGACGTTTCAGCTTTGGCAAGATGATGATCGGCTCTACGTGGTTGTGGGCGTTGACCTGGTTATTCTTCGCCATCGCGCCCAATCCGCTTTTGCTCGGTATAGCGACGGCTCTGAGCTTTATCGTGGTGCCAATCTACATGTCGGTGCAGTTTGGCTATCGCCTGTCGATCATCCCCGACCATTTGCAGGGCAGGGTGAATAGTGTCTTCCGCCTGATTGCGTTCGGCAGCGAACCCATCGGGCTGGCGCTGGCGGGTTTCTTGATCCAGGCCGTTGGCCCGGTTAAAACGGTGCTGATACTGTTTGTGCCACAACTGGTATGCGCTCTGGTGGCGACGTTCAGCAAACATTTCAAGGATTAGAAACGCTTTATCGCTCGAGCAGGGCCACGGCGTAGCAGGCGATACCTTCCAGGCGGCCAGTGAAACCGAGGCCGTCGGTGGTGGTTGCTTTGATGCTCACCTGTTCGAGCGTGAGGTGCAGGTGCGCGGCAATATGCGCGCGCATGGCTTCGATGTAGGGGCTTAATTTTGGGCGTTCGGCAACGATGGTGGCGTCTATGTTGCTGATCGTCCAATTTTGCTGATCTAACATAGCGCGGGTGTAATCGAGGAAGACGGAGCCGGGCTGGTTTTTCCAGCGCGCGTCGCTCGATGGGAAATACTTGCCAATGTCGCCAAGCGCGGATGCGCCGAGCAGGGCATCTACTATGGCATGGATGACGGTATCGGCGTCGGAGTGACCGGAGAGACCCGGTTCAAAGGGGATGGTGACGCCGCCCAGCACGAGCGGGCGATTCGGCGCGAAGGCGTGAACATCGTAGCCAGAGCCGATACGCATAGTCATAGGTTAGTTGCTCCTTGAATGAGGGCTTCCGCGATTCGCACATCTTCCTGGGTGGTAATTTTGATGTTGCTGTAAGAGCCGGGGAAGATGGCTACGCGGTGACCCAGGCGTTCGAGCAGGGCGGCGTCGTCTGTCACATCTTCCCGCGCTGCGAGGGCGTTGTGGGCGCTATGAATGAGCGGAAAAGAGAAGACCTGGGGCGTCTGGATAGCTACGTGCCGCGAGCGGTCAATGGTGGTTGTGACGAAGCCGTGTTCAACACTTTTGATGGTATCTTTGACGGGTACGGCGGCGATGGCGGCCTGGTGTTCTCGCGCGGCCTGCAATCCAGCCTCCAGCACGGCGGGGGTAACGAACGGGCGCGCGCCATCGTGAATCATGACCCAGCGGCAGTGT
>DAHVFL010000533.1 GCA_027316975.1 Chloroflexota bacterium
CCATAACAATGCTCGCCGTTCGCTGAAGATCGGTATTGATGTTGTGGCCGATGCCGTTAAATATACGCTTGGCCCTAGAGGGCGCAACATCGCTATTGACCAGAGGTTTGGCATTCCCACTATTACCCATGATGGTGTAACGATTGCGAAAGAGATCAACCTCGATGATCCACTGGAGAACATGGGGGCGCAATTGATGAAGGAGGTAGCGAGCAAGACGAACACC
Source organism: Chloroflexota bacterium (assembly GCA_027316975.1). GTDB lineage: Bacteria > Chloroflexota > Ktedonobacteria > Ktedonobacterales > Ktedonobacteraceae > CF-113. The sequence continues at coordinate 227 of DAHVFL010000533.1, forward strand.
GTAGCAGGAGACGGTACCACTACCGCGACGGTACTGGCACAGGCAATCGTAACGGCGGGTCTCAAGAATCTGGCCGCCGGTGCGAACCCGATGCAGATCAATCAAGGTTTAACGGTAGGCACAGGGGCGGTGGTTGAATATCTGCGCACAGTCGCTATGCCCATTGAAGGTAAAAAAGAGATTGCTCAACTGGCTATGATATCCGCCGCCGATGAAACCATCGGCCAACTCATTGCCGACGTCATGGAGCGCGTTGGCAGAGATGGGGTTATCACGATTGAAGAGTCAAAGAGTGGCAATTTTGAGATTGAGTATGTTGAGGGTATGCAGATTGACCGCGGTTTTGTTTCCGCGTATTTTGTGACGAATGTAGAGAAGATGGAAGCAGCGCTGGAAAATCCGCTCATTCTCATTACCGATAAGAAGATCAGTGCAGCACAAGAACTGCTGCCAATCCTGGAGCAGGTGATGCAACAGGGACGCCGCGAGCTCGTGATTATCGCTGAGGATATCGATGGTGATGCATTAACAACTCTGGTAGCCAATAAAGTGCGCGGTATTCTCAATGTACTGGCAGTGCGTGCGCCCAGCTTTGGTGATCGACGTAAAGAGACGCTGCTGGATATAGCGACTCTGACCGGAGGGCAGGTAATCAGTGAGGAGATGGGACGTCACCTGACGAAAGCGACGCTGGCAGACCTGGGGTCGGCACGCCTGGTTGTGGCCCATAAGAACGATATGACGATCATTGAAGGACACGGTAAGCTAGAGGATATTCAAGCACGAATGCGCCAACTCAGGATGCAGCTTGAGGGGAATCCCAGCGATTTCGACCGTGAAAAGTTGTTAGAACGCCTGGCGCGGTTAGCCGGTGGCATTGCTGTCATCAAAGTTGGGGCTGATACAGAGATTGAATTACAGTATCGCAAGACTCGTGTCGAGGATGCTTTGAATGCTACTCGTGCCGGTGTAGAGGAGGGCATCGTTCCCGGTGGTGGGGTGGCACTGTTAAATGCTGTCGTTGCTCTGGACGATATCCATCTGACGGGAGATGCGGCCACCGGTATCAATATTCTCCGACGCGCCCTGGAAGAGCCGTTGCGCCAGATAGCGATCAATGGTGGACAAAATGGTTCGGTTGTGGTTGACACTGTGCTGCGTACACAACAGGAACATGATAACAAGCACTATGGATATAACGTGCTTACGAATCGCTACGTGGATATGGTTGAAGCAGGTATCATCGATCCGGCCAAGGTGACGCGTTCGGCTTTGCAATACGCCACGAGTATAGCAGCTTTACTTTTGACGACAGAAGTGCTGGTTACGGATGTGCCGGCAGTGATTGATCCGATGCCGCTGACGGGGCAGTTTTAGAGGTGGCGGGAAGGGTGAAGCAGAAGCGACTTCCTTCTCCGAGTTGTCCTGAACTTTCGACCCAGATGTGGCCGTCCATTTTGTCAACGAGTTGTTTGCAGATGTAGAGTCCGAGACCTGTGCCGCGTACTGTACTGGCGAGGTCGCGCTTGAGGCGGGTAAATTTTTCAAAGAGGCGCGGCTGTTCAGCGGGAGGGATGCCAGGGCCAGCGTCCTGCACGCTGATGCACACTTGAGGAATGGAAGGAGTTTCGCGTTCCAGACTTTCATCAGGAGTTGCGCTGATCACCACCGAGGTTTGCTTTGGTGCATATTTGCAAGCATTGGACAGCAAATTGCGCAGGACATGGCGTAGATACTGCTCATCGGCCCATGCTGTTAGCGGCTCCGGGATGTTGACCTGGAATAGGTATTCCTGCGCTTTTCGTGGGTCGAGTTGTGCAATGATTTCATGCACGAGCGGGGCAAGCGACAGGTGTGTGGGTTGAGCAGGTTTCGCACTATGATTGACTTGCAGGACATCCAGCACAGCATTGACCAGGCGCGTGAGTTCTTGACAATTTTCCAGTGCGCGGTAGAAGAACCTGGCTTTCGTCGGTTCATCGAGCCGTGCGCTATATTCATT
>DAHVFL010000534.1 GCA_027316975.1 Chloroflexota bacterium
TCTTGACGCTCCTCATCGGAAAAAGTAGCGATGTAGTCGTCAATTTCATTGTAGTTCTCAGGGTTCTTGTTCATTTGTGCCTCGCTTGCCAATCCGCTTTATACCTGCGAGCGCGTTCTAGCTCGCCTGTATCAACCTTTTCCTGTTTCTTGACATATCCATTCGTCAAAATAATCTCCCGGCCTTGTTGAAAAAAGAAGAAGACTCGAGCGATGTTCTTGCTACCTACTCGCAGGTAGCAGATATCATCCTTCTTATCTACAAACTCAGTAAGGGGAGGCCCATGCCTCTCACTCATCTCTAGTTTTTTGATTCCCGCAACGACGAGTTTGTGAAGTTCTCTATTCTGTCTCCTCAAGTCCTCCAGGAAATTAACGACCGGTTTGATACCCTCCGTATCGTAGTAAAAACGTACACTATACTGCATCTATCACCTACAAGGCCGATCTACTTCTCACAACATCTATGTTGTATTATACTCGATATTTCCTGATTTTACAAGGGGTATCTAACGTAAGCACCCGAAACTCAGCATGACTTTAGTCACAACACCCTACTCTCTCTGTGAGATTGCGAGTATACTAGACGTAGAAGCATTCACGTTCATCGATATTGAGCGAACCTGAAGAGGAAATCTCGTGAATATTGCCCTGTTAGAAGACAATCCTCCTATCCTTGATTACCTGTCAACTGCGTTGGAGATGCTTGGGCATACCGTCTATAATTTTACCAGCAGCGCTCCTTTGCTTGAAACGCTTTTTATCAGTGGGAACGTGCGTGTGCCTCTTCCATATGATCTCGCCCTGATCGACCTCTTGCTGCCCGGCACAATGTCTGGACTGGAGACAGCACAAAAGATTCGGCAGGCCATTCCACCACACCAGCTACACATAATCGTGGTGTCGGCTTGTAGTCAGCAAGAGTTGGAGGAGGCGCAGGCAGAACTGCCGCAGGTGCCAATGTTGCGTAAGCCTTTCAAGATGCGTGAACTCATTCAGCTTATCGATCAGATGCAGCCAGCCGGCTAGCTGGAAGACGCATACAGTGGTGTTGCGCGGCGGCATCATGCATGGCAACCAGCGAAATCTCAGGATGTGCCAGCGCGAAATGGTGCAGGTGAATGAGCGTCTGGCGAGCGGTAGCATCATCGCTGGTCACGTTGTTCCAGATCAGCGGGTGCATGGTCGCAGGCCGTTGAAAATTAGCAGCCACCCACGCGGCATCGCCCAGCAGCAACAGGCGCGGCCCGTTGGAACGATTGATAAACATACCAGTATTGCCTGCCGTGTGGCCGGGCAAAGGCACCAGCACAACAGAACCATCTCCGAAGAGATCATGGCTGACACGAAAGCCTTCGTATGCCGGGCCGGTGAAGTCAAAGAATTCCAGGGGATTATTGCACATCAAGCGGCGCACCAGCGCTTGAAACGCGTCGAGCATACCCAGGCGAGCAGCTTCATACTCTACGCGATTGACACGCAGTGGCACGCCTGGAATATCCGGGATGCCGCTCACATGATCCCAGTGCAGGTGAGACAACAAAGCAAAGTCGATGCCGCGCTCCAGACCCAATGCTCTGAGATGACCACTCAGTGATTGTTCAAGCGCAAAACTTCCCAGCGTATTGCGAAACAGCCAGGATTGGTTGGCGAGGTACAGGGAAATATCATTGCAAAGGCCAGTATCATATAAAAAGGTGGCTTTGGGATGGCGCACCAGCACCGCGCTATAGGCAATATCCACAGGCGCGAACAGCCCGCCGCGCACCGCTACACATTCTGGAACGGTCGTGACCCCGCAGCGCAAAAACGAGACCTCCACCTCTGGTAGTCCCTCGCCCTCTCGGCTCTTCGATTGTCCAGCTGGCGCTGGTAAGGCATCGTACCAGCCATCGAGTTGAAAACGTTGAGGCAAGAAACTCTTTGCCATAACACCAATTCCCACCGCGCCCACAGCGGTCGCAGTCAGAGCGATCCAGTTTTGTCGTTTCATTTGTTCCCAGTTCTCCTGTTAGAATCATTAAACAGGTGTATTATATCCCATAAGCAAGCAGTATGCAGCGTATACTTATACTGGCGATTCCACCAACTATCGGGGGCCAGGGGGGTCTTTCACTGGGAGGTTTTTTTGAAACGCGCCGATCTCGCCTGTCATGCTGAGCGCAGCGAAGCATCTCTCGCCGGGTCGCACGCAGATGCTTCGCTGCGCTCAGCATGACACCTTTCAC
>DAHVFL010000535.1 GCA_027316975.1 Chloroflexota bacterium
GGGTACGGGCTGGGCTTGCCCCTGCCCTGGTCAACGTATAATGGATACTTACGATCACAACAAACCCTGATATTACAGCCCACTGCCCCCGGTCGTTTTGAAGGCGACTTCTCCACAATCCAGGTAGGCGCTTACCTGCTGCGTGTCACCTGGCAGGGGTGCGGCAGCACCGGTTCAAATTCCAGCCGGCTGAGCGCTACTACCGGGGTGGTCGTACCCTACTCTCCCGAATACAATAGTTCTGGCACAGATTTGAACTTTCTGAGCCAGCTTGCCCATGCTGGCGGCGGCAGCATCCTCGATGCCAATACCTATGCTGCCGCCTTCACGCCAAACTTGCCGCCAGTATACGCCGCTCTCTCGATCACTTTCTGGCTGTTCGCCATTGCCGCCCTCTTACTGCCCATCGACATCGCCCTGCGCCGCCTTTCAAGCGTAGAATTTCTGCTTGCCGGTTATCAGTGGCTAACCTCTATCACCAGGCCGCGCAAAGCCGGTCAAAGTGAGGAAAGCCCGGTACTCACCAACATACGCTCCCATCGCGAGCAACGCAAGACCCACGCGTCTGGTCTCAAGACGCAGGCAGTTCCACCTCCGAAGACGCCTGTTGCTATAACCGCAACCAAACAGGATAGGCAAGAACCTGATGCTCTTCATGAAGGACAGAAGATATCTACGACAAGTCGGCTATTGGAAGAGAAACGCAAACGGGAACGGGTGAAGAAGGCAAGGTAATGAAGAAAGTTTAACATGCATTGGCCGCATTACTCGCTCCGTTCGATGGGCATCGCCTGACCTCGAAGGGTGGAGGTGTGGGGGATGTATGGGTGATCGTCGCGTAATAGAGATGTCTGGTGGGGTCGGGATTGGGAATGATGGGCGAGTTGTTCGCATCCTCTGCGGTGATTAGAAAGAGAGCGCTTTTTGCGAACAGGTCGCTTTGGTTCGGGGAACCGGGGTAGATGGTATGTACTGAGCCGTTTGAGGTTGGTAATTGCCAGTGCGGATACACTGAAATGACGCTGCCGGTAGTTTCTAACCATGCGTAGTAGGTTGTACCGGTGGGCGCGGGAGAGATTTTGTTTATGTCTACCTTCAATTGATCAAAAGTTGTGGCTGGGGCGTTTGGACTATGGAGAAAGACGATGCTGCCAACAACACTCCCTGTTGTATCAAGTGCCGGTGTGCCGAGATTGGTTTGCCGGGAGAAAAGCTTTGGGAAGGCAAAAAATGTGCTTATACCGAGAAGCAGGAGTATGGCGCAGGCTACTACGGCGACATACAGGTTTCTGCGCCTGGGACGCTTTGTTGAAGGCGTTAAGGGCGGGTGGATCTGGTTCTTGCCGGAATTATTCATTATGGGAGAGTTGGCAGGTGAGATACCTTGATTTTTTGGATAGTTCTGTGAAACGGGTGAGTATGGAGCTGGTGGCGAAGTTGTCACGGCTAGCGGACGCGCGTCCATCTCTGGTTGTGGTGTTGATGGTTGAAGTGGATTGTAGTAAGGATGCTGACTGGTGCTTCTTGTTGGACTCAAGTTCGCGGGAATGGGCAGATTGAAGGCATGGGTAAGCGCCAGCGCCATTGCTGTAGCGCCGGGATAGCGCGCTGCCGGGTCTTTGGCGATGCTTCGTAGCACAACCGCGGAGAGCGCGGGAGTGACGTTTGAGTTGATAAGTGCGGGCGGGGGCGGTTGTTCATGCACATGCTGCATCATGATGGCGAATGAATTATCCCCGCGAAAAGGCGTGATACCGGTAAGTATCTCGTACAGGACTATGCCGAGCGAGTAGAGGTCTGAACGTTTGTCGATGGAATGGCTCTCGGCCTGCTCTGGTGAGAGATAGCGGGGCGTGCCGAGCCAGGCGCGGGTCAAGGTGGAATCGTTTGTTCCCTGAAGCCTGGCGATACCGAAGTCGGTGAGGATGGGTACTCCTGGCGCTTTGCCGGTGGATTTGTCCAGCAAGATGTTCTCTGGTTTGATGTCACGGTGGATCATGCCTTTCTGGTGAGCGTAATCCAGGGCGAGACCAATGGTTGTAAAGAGTGAAACGATTTCGGCAGCCGGAGGAAAGAGGCCCCTGCGAACGGTCTTCGCGATGTAATCGGCCAGGGTACCGCCCTCGATATAGTCCATTACCATGAACGCTTTTACGCTCGATCCCTGCGTATCAGCGAGCTGGAAGTCGTGGATTTGCACAATGTTGGGATGCTGTAGAG
>DAHVFL010000536.1 GCA_027316975.1 Chloroflexota bacterium
GAGTTATGGCGCACCCTTCGCTACAAATGTCACCTGGCGGGCATTCGGCTCGAATGGCAACAGCCCCGGAAAACGTCACATACGTGCCCCCATTGCGGCAAGCCTGCCAAAACCTTTCGCTCGCCCGCTCATCTCGATAAGGTCAATGATTGGGGAGCCTGGCTCGTTTGCTCGAACCCAAATTGTCAGTGGAATGGCTCGCGGGACTATGCCGCTTCCCTCAACATTGCCCGCCTGGGGGCCTCCTTGATCAGACACGCACAATCCACCGGACGCATTTATCATCCTTCCATTGCTGACGCAGCAGTGAAAGCCGTGTCCTATATGGGCGCGGTTGCGGTGCTACGGTTACCACCGCCGGTCCCACGGGACCGCTTGCTTGATGCAGGAAGAATCTACATGAACGGCTGGCGCAAGTCTGTGAAGCTTCGTTCTTCCTATCCCACAGAGACGATGCTCAGATTGAGTGGATAACTTCGCTAGCTGGAGATAACATGCAAAACAGTAGATTTTAGTAACGGTAGAGGGGCTATTATGAAACCGCTTGTAGCTATCGTAGGTCGACCGAATGTCGGTAAATCCACCTTTTTTAATAGAATGATCGGCGAAAGAATCGCCGTCGTAGAAGATATGCCGGGTACCACGCGTGACCGCATCTATGGCGATACCGACTGGAACGGGCGGGAGTTTACGCTGATTGACACGGGCGGGCTTGAGTTTGGGTCTGACATTCCCGTTGGGCAGGTTGGCCTCACAGGACAGCCGGGCGACATTATGAAGCATGTGCAGGCGCAGGCCGAGGTAGCCATCGAAGAGGCCGACGTCATCATCTTCATGGTTGACGCGAAGACGGGCATTACCGCCGCCGATCAAGAAGTGGCTGACGTGTTGCGCCGCACTCACAAACCCGTCATCCTGGCTGCTAACAAGGCGGATAATGCCCGCACGCGCCTGGACGCCGTCGAATTTTACCAGCTTGGACTTGGCGACCCCATCGATCTTTCATCGGTTCAAGGCATAGGTACTGGTGACCTGCTCGATGCCGTTGTCGAGGCGCTGCCGCCAGAAGAGGAAGTAGCCGGTGAAGAGGATGATGATATCCCGCATATCGCCATCGTAGGACGGCCCAATGTCGGCAAATCATCGCTGCTTAACGCCATCCTGGGCTATCAACGCGCCATCGTCAGCGACATCCCCGGCACCACACGCGACGCCATCGACACCGAGTTGGAGTTTCAGAACCGCAAACTGATCCTCATCGATACCGCCGGTATTCGCAGGCGCGGCCGTATCGGGCCGGGCGTCGAAAAATTCAGCGTGCTGCGCGCGGAACGCGCCATCGAGCGAGCCGATGTAGCCATCCTCGTAATCGACGCCAGCGAGGGCTTAGCGGCCCAGGATACGCACATCGCCGGCAAGGTCCACGAAATGAGCAAAGGCGTCATCGTGGTTGTAAACAAGTGGGATTTGGCGCAGGAGCAGCGCCGCGCCGCCCGCGAGGGGCAGGAGCCTGATCCCGATGATGAGATCAAAACCGCGGAAGCGTATCGCCGCATCATCTCCGAGGGCCTCAAATTCATTCCCTATGCGCCCATCGTCTTCATCTCGGCGAAAACCGGCTATCACGTGAAATCACTGCTCGAGACTGCCGTCAGCATTGCCGACATGCGCTTTTTCCGCGTCTCCACCTCGCGTTTGAACGAGGTTGTGCGCGACGCCGTGCGCCGCCACAATCCTACTGTTTTTAAGGGCAAAGTCGCCAAAATTTACTACGCCACCCAGACACAGGTCAACCCGCCCACCTTCGTCTTCTTCGTCAATGATCCGCAGGCCGTCCATTTCACCTACGAGCGCTACCTGGAGAACCAGATGCGCGCCGAATTCGGCTTCAAAGGATCGGGCATTCGTATGTACTTCCGCGCGCGTCCAAAATCGGAACAGAGCGAGCGACGTTAGCAGTAATTGCTTCCCGGATTACCTGGCGAACGTCGCCCTCATCCCATCAGCCTTAACTCTACTCCTACAACGTCTCTGGCGCGTCTTTTGCTGCGTCCCTCTGACCTTCCGGTCGGCCTCTGCCCGCCTTTGATCGCTTGCGCCCACCGGTATCTGGTCTCTGAAACTTCACCGTCTCTGTATCCGACTCGCCTTCCTCTGTAGCATTACTGTGTTCCGCGCGCTCCAGATG
>DAHVFL010000537.1 GCA_027316975.1 Chloroflexota bacterium
CAGGATGGGGTTGAGGGGACCGATGTCGGATTCACCTGGATTGTTACGACAGGATGCGTCATACTTGTTAGTGTCCTCCTTGTCTGGAAAGAGATACAATGATCTATCCCTGGATAAGGAGACACATTTCTTTCGTTTTAGCCAGTTTCCCTCTCTTATTGCTCAGCTATGCAATCTCGTTGCGCATCACGTGGGCTTATACATATAAAAAGACAATCGAAGGGGAGAAGCTTTCCAAGCGGTCATGTAGCATCATCAATAAATTTCTGGGGTTGGCTATTTGCAGCAGCACTGTTCCACAAAGAGGTGAAACAGCCGTGGAGGAGTGCATTGTTAAGTGTCCCTCCACTATTAATTGCGTTTGTCGGGCCTTCTCGTATTTACCTGGGTGATCATTGGGCTACAGATGTTCTGGGTGGATACCTCTTTGGTGGAGGTTGGTTTGGTTTTTCATTGCGACTCTATCTCAAATTAAAAGAGCAAGCGAGTACTGGCAAATAGAAAATCCGCTTGTTGCTGGTTTTGCGCTCGCGAAGTCTACATCACGATCCTTTGCGCCGGATCATACACCACATACCTACCTATGACGAACTTCATAAACAGGATATGCTGTTGAGATGCTTTTTGTTCAAGCAGGAATGCCTGCACTGAACCGGTTGGAAATACATAGAATGGGTGAGGCGCGTTTGCTACCTGCGCTCGATACGGGTAGTAGCGATCAAGTCCCGGCTGCAAACCATCATCCAGTACGGCGCAAATGATGCGTTCATTGCTGAGAAATGCCACGCGGTTGCAATCGTCATAGTCGGTATAGATATGGGTTGCGCCCATTTGCACAAGTCGATTGATGAGCGCCTGTTGACTCGCGCTGCTTGCCTGTGCTAGAGGTACCTGTGTGGTGAATATCTCGATGGTTCCCAGTAATGCGGCTACCAGGGCTACCAGTACCAGGGCATAACGGACCAGGGCGGGGGCAAGCCCCGCCCGTACCCTACTACGAGTTGGCTTTCCTGACGCCGTGTAGGGTACGGGCGGGGCTTGCCCCCGCCCTGGCTCTTTCGTTGGCACGGATCGCCTGGCGCGCAAAAATTTAATAACATGATCCTTCTTTTCCCATAATGGAAAGAATAGAGCAGGTGTGGCGATCAAGAGGCCAACCAGATAGCGGGCGGAAATCCAGGGTGTGACGGCGGCGGCCTGTGGATAGAATGTGAAGGCGAGCATGGTTAAACCTGCTCCCGCCAGGATCATGAGGCGAGATGCCTGTAATATCGATACGCGGCGCATTTCTGACGTATATGTTGTTTCCCTCCGCCGGTATGGGAAGAAATGTCGAAGCGCGGAAATACTGGCTATGCACCACAGCAAGACGAAGCCAATACCCCAGGCTCCATGCACAACCGAGCAGAAATGTGTATACCCGCTGGACTGGCCGGTCAGAGGCCAGGCATCACTGGAAGGAACGGGGCAGAGCGCGGCTCCACTGGTGGCGACGGGGATGCCTACCAGTAATGTACCCGCGATCTGCTGAATTGGACGCGGCGCGATGGGTTTGGGAGCGACGAATGCTTGCGCAGTTGGTCCTCCTTTGGGCGCGGGATACGAAGGTTCGCGATAGCCGCCACCAAACGCGCCTGTGAAAAGTGAGAGTTCGTGAGAAGTGACGGGCGTGGTGACAGTATAAATAATCAGCGGCGATATGCCGATAAGCAGGCACAGTAAAAGTATCGAAATCGAGAGCAGGCGTAACTCGTGACGGCAAAATAAAATGAGCATGAGGCCCGCGCTCAAGACAAAAGGCAGACTTAAGAGGTGACTGTAGAGATCGAATCCGGCGATCAGACCCCAGGCGCCATACGCCGCGATGCGATGCCACGGTAGACGCGCCGGGCGCTGGTGAGCGGTCAGAACGGAGGTGTTGCTGGCTTCGTGATTATCATGCTGAACAGGATTTGCCGTGAGCGCGAGCCAGGCGGTAAGCAATAGGAGCAGCGTCGTGAATAGCATGAGTTCTGGCGTTCCGCCCGCCGCCATCAGTTGTCGTAAGAGAACTTCGGGTGATCCCAGCGACAGAAAAATAAGCGTGACGAGCGCAAGCGATTTTGTATAAAGCAGCGACGCTAGAAAGTACATGCTGATGAGAAAAAGGGCAAAAAGCAGAAGCAGAC
>DAHVFL010000538.1 GCA_027316975.1 Chloroflexota bacterium
CCTCCCTATATACCGCGCCCTGCCAGGTCTGTTTGTAGTTGAGTGCTGATTCCGTCTACCTTATCTAGTCTAAAAGAACCGGGAAAATAAACGGTACGCCCCATAAACGCCAACAATCAGGCCAAGCAGCAGCCCGAGTAATAAATATAAAGATTTCGTACCAGTAAGGCCATCAAGATAACTACCTCCCCAGGCTCCCAGAGCCAGGGGGATGGCTATGGTAAAACCGAGCTGGCCCATTAATGCCAGGGAACCCCAAACTGAGGGCGGTGGTTTTTTGTTCATCCGCTATTTCTCGTCTGTCTTCTCTCGTTATTATACCACGCGGATTATAGCACAATGAAGCACATATTTGCAACAGTTGATACAAAGCGCCAGGGCAATTTATTCGTCGCGTCTGTAGTGTCCGGTCGGTGGTGTGTGGTATGGGTTGGCGCGGGCTGCGCCAACCCATACCACACACTGGCTCGCTTGCAGGCCAGGCTCAAAAATGTAAAATAATTAGGAGCCAGAGAGGGAAACTCTTGCTAAATGTATGATTGTAGTGTATGGTACGTATGAGCAAAGTAGCTTCAATTCCGTAGAGATACCATAGCCTGTTCTCTTCTAGCAAGCACATCCATAGACTGGGAATTGTCGTTTCTACTCTTAGAAGAAAGATAAGCGCATAGCCGAAAGTGGCCGAAGAAAGTCGAGCTTATACTGTATGATTAGTAGTCCTTCACCCACTCAGCAACCACCACAGCCGTCTGAGCAGGAAAAGAAGAAGGTTGTTCGTAATACGCTGGCTAAAAGGAGACCAGGTCAAGCCCCCCTGGCCCTCTTTGTCAAAGCCATATTCCGCCCCATTTTCAAGGGCCTCTATTACCTGCTCCAGGCTGTACGCAGGCATAAGCTGATCGCATTGATCGTGATCTTGCTGCTGTTTGCCAGCTCATCAGTTGTTAACTACTTTGAAACCGGGCAAGCCCCCTTTGGTATCGGGTACGATCAGTTTAATTTCCAGCTACGCGGCGGCGACGGCGGCGGCGAAAAGGTCAAGAACTGGCTTTACGCGGTGCGCGATGGCGACGTGGCAACTATACAGTATCTCGATAGTTTCATATCGTCACCACCTGATGCGCAGACCCTGGTCAATCTCTACGGTCAGAAACAGTCGCGTTTGAACTGGAAGACGATCAATGTGGTGGGTCGCATGCAGGAATCGGATACAACCGTAGATAGTCTGGTGGAGGTGGACCTGTCGAACTCAGGGCCGGGAGGCCCTGTAACCGGCTATCTCTTCTTCCATTTTGTCACTGTAGCGCAGCAAGGGGGTGCTATCATCGCCATCGATGTCATACCAACGCGCGCATCTCAAGCATAGGAATATCTGCCGGATATCTCACGGTATCTCTGCAACAGAAGGGATAAACTGCTGTGTCGGAAAACACCAAAGGCAAACAAAATGAACTGGACACCTCGATAGATCGTGGGCTGGACCAGTTTGGGCGTTTCGCGAAACTTCGCTGGTTCTGGCTGCTGCTACTGAGCATCGTCATCTGGTATTTTATTGTCGGCATCGTCCCGCAATTGTCAGCCCCTTCGCCAGGTACCATCCTGACGTATGCGTTCCAGATTGTGTTCGCCATTCTTTTTGGCATTATGCAATTTGTAGCCATCTTCTGGTTCCTGGGGCGTCCCAGGCTCTACTGGGTAATGCCGGGCGAAACAGGCGTCACCTTTGATGACTATAAAGGCAATCCAGAGGTGCTGGAATCCGCTCGTCGTATCGTCACTTTGCTACAAGGCATCAAAGAATTCCAGGAAATGGGCGGTCAACCCGTGCGTGGCCTCTTGCTCTCCGGCCCTCCCGGAACTGGTAAAAGCTACCTGGCGCAGTGTATGAGTACCGAGGCGGGAGTGCCCTTTGCCTACGCCAGCGCCGCCAGCTTCCGCGCCATGTTCATCGGCATGGATATTCTCATGATCCGCCGCCTGTATACGAAAGCGCGCAAATTAGCGCGTGAATACGGCGGCTGCGTAATCTTCATGGATGAAATCGACGCCATCGGCGCGTCGCGCGGTACGCGTGGCGGCGGCACAATGGGCCTCGGCGGCGGCATCTTCGGCGGCATGATGG
>DAHVFL010000539.1 GCA_027316975.1 Chloroflexota bacterium
CGAGGTAGTAGGCTTCAATGCGGGCGAGTTCATCGGTGAGTTGCGCGCCGGTGGCGATCTGAACAAAGTTGATCGGCTTGCCTGATGCCTGGATGGCTGCTTTCGCCCCATCAATACGCGGCTGGATATTCAATTGTCCAGGTGTGGCGATGAAGCCTGCTATATCACCGCCGGGGATCAGTGAGACGATGCGCTGGCCCAGCGCTACCCCCGATTGGTAGAGGTCCTGTCCGATGTACGCCAGGCGCTGGTTACCGCTGTCCGCAGGTGCATCGGCGTTATAGGAGACAACGGGAATACCAGCAGCTAACGCATTTGCGACCGGCGTGTTGAACGCGGTTTTATCGACGATGGCGACCGCAATACCATCAGCTTTGGCGGAGATGGCGGTGTTCATCGCGCCCACCATCTCCGAGACGATGCTGTTCTGGGAACCCGTCCACTGGTAGGTTGTGTTGACGAGCGCGCAGGCGTCCTGGATGCCATAAATGGTGGGTACGAAGAAGGGATTGGTGGTTACATGATTGACGAAGACGAAGTTCCACTTGCGGTGGCCGGGGTAGTTCCCACCCCCCCCACCGGTAGACGTATTATTCTGAGTAGTCGAGGACACTGCGGCAGCGCAAGCCGTTAGAAATGCCGTTCCCGCCGGTGCCCCTATCGCGGTTTGGAGCAAGCGGCGTCGCTTGATAGGCAGCCGGGAAAAATACTCTGCAAAGTTTGTACTTTCCATGTACATACCTCCGCTTTCAGACATTCGTAGCCTTACTAGTAAAACAATATGAGGTTCACCAATGTAAACCAACCCATTGGGGTCGAGTCTACTGGCCGGTACCAACCTTTCTCCTGTGCGTTGTCCTCCTTTCTGCTATGCATTGTTTTCCTTAATGACTCGATGACTCGCCGTCGCTGTGGATTTGGTAGCCCAGGGCGCGATGAATATCACCGGTTGTCAGAATAACCAGTTTTCGCATGGCTTCCCCGGCTGCCTGTTCATCGCCCCTGCCAATAGCCTCGACCACCGACCTGTGCAACGACATGGCCGCCAGGTTCGCTCCTGGCAAGCGAGAGGTAACAACGCGGCTCACGTGTAATGATGTGGTCAGGGTGGCGGTGATTTTCTGCAACATTTCGTTATGGGCAGCCGCGCAAATGGCAGCGTGGAAATCTAAGTCAGCGGGAATATAGGTCTCAGGCGAATTTACCCCTTCCTCCATGCGCTGGTAGCACTCTTCGATGATTTTGATCTCGTCATTAGTGGCGCGAGCTGCCGCGAGCCGGGCGCTCATAGGCTCAAACATGAGACGCACTTCACAGAGCGAATCGAGAAATGACCGGTCAGGGCCGACTTCATATAACCAGCCAATTACCTCTGCATCAAGGATGTTCCATTCAACACGCGGGCGCACCCTGGTGCCCGTTTTAGGACGCGACTCAATCAGGCCCTTCGCACTCAGTATCTTGAGGGCCTCGCGCATGACAGGCCGGCTGACGTTAAATTGTAAACTGAGTTCAGGCTCACTCGAGAGAGTATCACCTGGCTTGAAATCGTTACGTATAATACTCAAACCAATCTGGTGAACGACCTGCTCAGAAAGATTCTGGCGTTGCAGAGAATTAAAAACTTTGACCATGCTACCTCGTTATTTGTCAGGTAATTATATTGTCTAACAATAATACATGCTATACTCAGCCATGTCAAGTCGTTGACACCTGACATCCACTCATACATGCCCACCCAGGAGGTCTTTCACTGGTGGGTTTTTTAGGAAAGGGGCAGCGAGTGGGAGCTGTCATCCTGAGCGCAGCGAAGGATCTGCGCGCTGCTGACGAGAGATCCTTCGCTACGCTCAGGATGACAGCCTCTGGCGACCGGCGCGTTTCAAGAAACCTCCCAGTGAAAGGCCCAGGAGGTGAGAGAAGCACAGGAAGAAGCAGAATCTGATTATTGCTGTCTGCCGCTATTATCCGGCACGTCCTCGATTAAATCCGCCGTTGCTACTTCAAGAGCCTTAGCAAGTCGCTCAAGAACAGGAAGGGTTGCACTATAGGTTGGGTCGTCGTAAATCCT
>DAHVFL010000053.1 GCA_027316975.1 Chloroflexota bacterium
GTCGTTGATGACATCCATCTTCCCCTGCGGCGCGACTTTGTCGAGCAGTTCGTTGACAATCTCGGTGATGCGCGGCTCCAGGTGGGCAATCGTGCGCGGCGTGAATGCCAGCGTGACCAGCGTGCGTAGTTGCCGGTGGCGCGGCGGATCCATGCTTATCATGCTTGCATCTAGCGGCTGATCGGAGCCGATGAACTGCGATGAAAAGACGCTGTGTTCTGAAAGTACGCGCTGTACATCGTTGTATTTGAAAACGCTCCAATTATGGCTGCGTGGATCAAGAAAGACGGGCGCGGACTCACGCATCGTAGCATACCAGGGAAATGGGTCAGTGCCAAAGGGTGAAAAGGACGTGGTCAATCAAAACCTCTCTTCTGAGAACGGGCCAGGGCGGGGGCCAAGGGCCGGGTGTCCCGCCCTGGCTTGCTGTTCAGTTTACGTACTTGCTTTTGCCTACCCAGTATTTTTCGCGCAGGTCTCGCTTGAGAATCTTTCCCGCGCCACTTTTGGGCAGAGCCTCCAATTGAAATTCAACACTGCGAGGAACTTTATATCCGGCGATTTGCGCGCGCGCATGAGCCAGCAGTTCCTCCTCGCTGACACTCATGCCAGGTTTACGCACAACTACCGCGTGTACCGCTTCGCCCCACTTGCTATGTGGAATGCCGATGACCGCGCATTCCAGCACCGCGGCATGGGTGTACAGAGCGTTTTCCACTTCAACGGAGTACACGTTCTCGCCGCCACTGATAATCATATCTTTGGAGCGGTCAACAATGTAGATATAATTCTCCTCGTCAACAGTAGCCAGGTCGCCGGTATGCATCCAACCATCAACGATGGCCGCAGCCGTCGCTTCAGGCATCCTCCAATAGCCTGGCATAATATTTGGCCCGCGCGCAATAATCTCGCCAACTTCTCCCGGCTGTACATCATCCCCCTCTGCATTCACCACGCGCACTTCGACGCCCAGCGCCTCCTTGCCAACCGAGTTGAGACGCCGCACCTGTTCCGGCGCGCCATCCACTACGTGCTCCCAGGTATCTAAGCCCGTCAGCAGGGGAGCAGTTTCGGTCATGCCGTACCCCTGCGCAAAGATTTGCCCCCACTTTTGCAGCCCTTTCTTGAGCACTTCGAGCGGCATAGGAGACGCGCCATAGACCAGGCGCTTCAAGCTGGAAAGATCGTATGTACCGGCATCTGGATGATTCAGCACTGCATTGACCATCGTGGGCACCAGAATCGTGCAGGTCACTTTTTCGTTCTGGATTGCTTCCAATACATGAACGGGGTTGAAGATGGGAATGAATACATGACGCGCGCCCACCATCGTCAGGGCAAATACCGATCCCACATCGGCCAGGTGGAACATGGGCGCGGCATGAAGCCACGTATCGCGCTGGTTATAGCCGGTTGCCAGCAGAGCATTGACAGCGTTCGATACGATGTTTTTATGCGACAACATTACGCCTTTGGCCCGTCCCGTTGTGCCACCGGTGTAGAAGAGTCCCGCCAGGTCATCATCATCCATCTCTTGATCGACGGTCTCCCGCATATGCGACCCGCCGATCACCACATCCTCAAAGTTAATCATATCCGCGGGCGTCACCTCGCCATTGTAAATCACACTTTCAATAGATGGAACGGTGTCGCGCCCGGCAATGTGGGAGGCGAAGGTTTTATCCACCACCAGTACCTTCGTTTCGCTATCGTTGAGGATAAAGACGATTTCCGGGCGCGCCAGGCGAATGTTGAGCGGCACGATGGCCGCTCCCATCCTCGCGCAGGCATAATACAACTCAAGGTAGCGATGACAGTTCAGCATCAGCACGGCTACGCGATCTCCGCGCTGCACCCCCAGCGAAGCCAGGCCGCGCGCCAGGGCATCAGTGCGCTGGTCAAACACTTCCCAGGTGTAGCGCGTCTCGCCGCAGACTACTGCTTCACGATTGCCAGCCACTTTTTTTGCGTGTTTGAGTCCTTCAGCGATATGCATAGATAGCGCACTCCTTTTCGGCATTCTATAGTTCCAGGAACGTGATGCAAGCGTGATACCTTTGATACCATAATATCATATGCCATGTGGATTGATAAGTTTATTGAGCGTATTTTTTCCTGATGCCTGCTAATAGCTCATCTATACTATGCGGAACCTGTTGCAAGGGGAGACGTTTGAGGCGATGCGCCAGCGCCATCGGCGCGATAGCATACACATGTTCTGATGTAATCTGCCCGTCTCCACAGTAAGCGGTATAAGTTTGGGCGGCGCGACGCATCACAATGTCGCCCCTGTGTCCATCAACATCCAGTTCGATATTGATGAGCGCGATCAGTTCTGCAACGCTGCGCGGAATAGTGACAAATGGAGCCTTGCGCGCCGCCGAGGTGATACGTTCGCGCAATGTCTGCTCTGCTTCAGCGTATTCGGCTAGAAAAGCCGTGGGATTGGCTTCATAGCGTTCTCGTCGCTCAACTATTTCGATGCGTTGGAGAATATTGCTGATGGAAGTAATATCGACACACAGTCCGAAACGGTCGGTCAATTGCGGGCGTAACTCACCTTCTTCCGGATTCATGGTACCCACCAGGATGAAGCGCGCGGGATGGCTGAACGAGATACCCTCGCGCTCGACAATATTGACGCCCATCGCCGCCGCATCAAGCAGCAAATCGACAACGTAATCGTCGAGTAGGTTCACCTCGTCAACGTAGAGGATGCCACGATTGGCCTCGGCCAGCACGCCCGGCTCGAAACGCCTGCGCCCTTCGCGCAGTGCGTGTTCGATATCCAGTGTTCCAACCACCCGGTCTTCAGATGCGTTGATTGGGAGATCAACGACGCGCATCTGCCTGTGCGTTACTGGCAGCATCTGCCCCGCTTCAAATCTAACCCGGCAGGAGTCGCACATGTTCTCAGGCTGATCTGGCGGGCAAGAGAACGGGCAATCTTCCACCACCGTTAGTTCCGGCAACACCGCCGCCAGGGCGCGCACAGCAGTAGACTTGGCCGTCCCTTTTTCGCCCCGAATGAGCACGCCGCCAATGGCTGGCTGCACAGCATTCAAGATGAGAGCCAGCGTCATCCTGTCCTGGCCGACGAGCGCGCTGAACGGGTAGGTATACATGTGTACTCCCAGCCTTTGATGGTAGCAGCAGGGCGGAGGCGCTGCCTCCGCCCTGCTGCTACCATCAAAAAATCCTGCTAGAATTCGATCACGCCGCGAATGTTCTTGCCTCCCACCATATCAGCATAGGCCTCGTTGACCTGGTCAAGAGTATAGGTGCGCGTCACCAGTTCGTCCAGCTTCAACTTGCCCGCGTGGTACATCGCCAGCATATTCGGAATATCGTAACGCGGCTGCGAATCTCCATAGAGCGTACCCATCAACGTCTTTTGATAGAGTACGAGATCGAGCGGGGATACCGGAATCGACTCCGCCGTATAAGGAGTTAGCCCAATAACCACAACCGTTCCGCCCTTACCGAGCGCGGCGTATGCCTGGCCGATGGTGGCTGGAGTGGCGATGGCTTCAAAGGCATAATCGACTCCCAATCCCCATGTCAGGTCTTTGGCAATTTGCACCGGGTCTTCGCGGGTGGAGTTCACGGTATGGGTCGCGCCAAATTCTTTGGCCTTCTCCAGCTTGAAGTCATTGATATCTACCGCGATAATCATGCGCGCCCCGGCAATGGCCGCTCCCTGCACGGCGTTCATGCCAATACCGCCGCAACCAATCACCATGACCGTGCTGCCCGCTTCGACTTTGGCGCGATGGATAACCGCGCCCACACCCGTCGGCACGCCGCAGCCCACCAGCACAGCGCGGTTGAGCGCGTAGTAATCACCAATCACGACAACCGACGCATCAGGCACAACGCTGCGCTCGCTGAAGGTCGAGATCACACACATCTGTCCAATGTCGCCCTTCTCCCCATGCATACGGAAGGTGCCATCAAGTTGAGGACCCATCAAAATATTCGCGCCCATATTGCACAGGTTGGCGTGGCCCGCGGTACAATAGCGGCAATGGCCGCACGAAGGAATGAAGGTAAGAACGACATGGTCGCCAGGTTTGCAATTCGTTACATTTGGCCCGACCTCTTCAACGATACCTGCACCCTCGTGTCCCAGCGCTATTGGCAGATAGCTCGGCAAATCACCCACAACGATGTGATAGTCAGAGTGGCAAATACCGGCAGCCACCATACGCACCTGCACCTCGTGCTCCTTTGGCGGATCAAGCTCAATCTCTTCAACGCGGATGCGCTCGCCCGGCGCGTACAGAACTGCGCTTCGTGTTCTCATGAATGTTCCTCCTGAATAATGTGGCTCCCGAAAGTTCATTCTCGCGGGATGTATTCGACAACATGCCTGTCAGGTCTCTTTTGCCAGTTAGATCAATCGGTGCGCTTTCACCCCCTTTTCAGTAAAGTAGAAGTTGAACTCCCCCGGCTATCAGGCGGGCAGAGATGATAGTAGTCCGCTGCTAAAGCCAGGGCCAGTTCCTTGCCCGGACTCATCTCTTCATCGTAAATTGGCAACTGCGCTTCTCCCACAAAGGGATTGCTGACCGGCGCTCTACTGGTATCGATCATAAGCGAGGGAATACGACGCGCGGCAATCTCGCGGGCAACGGAGAGCGCATCCCGCCGGGGCGTAATACTGCGCATGTTGCCAGAAAGGTCAATGTTCGCCAGTCCATCGGTCAGCACAATCAGGACTGGCGCGCTCGTTGGATCGCGCAGGCGTTCGGTTTCCGCCAGGCGCAGCCCTTCCAGCAGGCCCGTCGCCAGGGGTGTGCAGCCGCCGATATAGAGTTCTTCGACGCTGCGGCGCGCGCGCGCGAAATTGCGCGTTGGCGGCAAGACGACGCGCCCCTGCGCAAAGCGAAACACGAGCATAGCAACGCGGTCGCGCTTCTCATAGGCGTTCTGGAGCAGAGCCAGCAACAGCCGTTTGGTCTGGGGCATAAACTGGCGCGCCATCACCGAGTCGCTGCCATCGACCACGAAGATCAGCAATGCGCGTGTTTTGCGCTCGCGCACTTTCTGGCGCAGGTCGTCAGGGCGCAATTCCAGTTTCCCGCCACTGGCGCGCCCGCGCTCCTGCTGATGGAGCGCGGCTGCGCGTATCGTCGCGCTAAAGGCGATGTCCGTCACAGGGTGCGCCTGCCGGTCACGTATGAAACGACCACTGCGCCTGGTCGTCAGGGAAACGAAACGCCGCCCGCTTTCATGGCGCGCCTGGCGGTCACGCGGGAGAGAAATGAGACTCTTGACCTGCGCAGCGTCCAGCGCTCCGCGCAACGGGCGGCTCAGACCTGCTGGCCCCTCGCGTTCGTTAGTGCGTTCTTCCAGGTCTTCGTCAATCGTCCCCAGGTCCTCCGGTTGTTCAGAATCTGTTCCACCAGGTGGCAGTTGTTCCTGCGTTCGCGCAAGCCGTTGCATGAGAGAAGCGCCCGGGCGCGAACGATGCGGCATCGCCAGCATAATCGCCTGTTCAATATCGGCCTGTTCAACCTCCAGGCGATTGTCCCAGGCTGCCAGCGCGCGGGCAGTGCGCGTCACGACAAGGTCGCCGCGATGTCCCTGCGCGCGTAGCTCACGCCCGACCAGGTGCGCTATTACCTGTCGGAAGTAGCGCGAAATGCGTACCGTATTCAACACATGCCGCGCGGCCTGAATACGCGCCTGCAACGCTTTTTCTTGATTCGCCCACAACTCGACGAAAGCGGCAGGGTCCCTATCGAAGGCTATGCGCCGCTCTACCAGCGTGATACGGGCGGATTGCTCGCGCAAGTCCTCGGCCTCCACGTATAGCCCGATGCGATCCAGCAGTTGCGGTCGCAGTTGACCCTCTTCCGGGTTCATGGTTCCCACCAGCACAAAACGCGCCGGGTGGGCGACGGAAATGCCATCACATTCGACGCGATGCACACCCAGGGCGGCCGCGTCCAGCAAGATATCGGCGATATGGTCATTCAGCAGGTTGATTTCATCTACGTACAATAAGCCGCGATTGGCGGCAGCTAACAAACCTGGCGCGAAGTTGTAAGAGCCGCTTAGAAGTGTCGCGGCAACATCGATACTTCCCGCCACACGGTCTTCACTGGCATTGAGAGGCAACGTGACAAATGGTGTTGGACGATCAGTGATAGGCAGATTTTCGCCGTGCGCATAACGTCTATAGCAATCGGTACACATGGCTTGAGGGGCTACAGGATCGCAGAAATAAGGGCAGTCGGCAACTCCCGGACTCATTGGCAGCAGAGCGGAAAAGGCACGCGCCATCGTCGATTTACCCGTTCCGCGCCGCCCGCAAACCAGTACTCCACCGATCAACGGATTGATGGCGTTCAGCAACAGGGCAAGCCGCATCTTTGACTGTCCAACCATTGCGCTTAACGGAAAAACGGTCATAGTTTCTACCCTTCATTGGGAAGACCGGGCATTTAAACGGGAAACCGGGCTGTATGGATGTTACGCGAACAATGAAAAGGGTACCGTAGCACGCATTATTATTATACACGATAAGTTCTTGTCAAAATTACCCCTTACTTCTATCACCGGGTCAAATAGCCAGCATCCACCGGAATAGCCGAGCCGGTCAGGTGACGCGCCTCATCCGAGGCCAGCCACAGCACCACCTCGCTTATGGCTTGCGGCGGCAACAGATCGCGGTCAGAGAACAGGTTGATCGAGTTGGTCAGTTCTAGCATGTGTTCGTAGGTCGCCAGCGGGCCGGGGCCAGCGGCGAAGGCGTCATAAATGGCCTGGTTCTTGCACATGTTGGTATCCACGCTGGTCGGGCAAATAGCGTTCACGTTGATGTTATAAGGAGCCAGCTCGATTGCCAGCGTCTTAACGAGGCCCAGCACGCCATGTTTGGCTGCCACATAATGGGACAGGCTATGCATCCCTTTGATACCAGCCGTCGAGGATACGCAGAGAATTTTCCCTGACTTGCGCGGCAGCATCTGCGGGATGCTCACTTTACAGGTAATCCACACGCCTTTCAGATCAATGTTAACAGTTTCGTCCCACTGCTGCTCGCTCATCTCCCAACTCGGCGCGAAGGAGTAGACACCAGCATTGGCAACGACGATATCGATGGGGCCAAGTTCGTGCTGTGCGCGTGCGGCCAGCGCCTGCATCGCGGCAAGATCGGTCACATCGGTGTGCGCGGCGATTACGGGGTTGCCCATGCTCTCGATTTCAGCAGACAGGTCTGCCAGTTCTGCGGGAGTGGCAAGCGGGTAGGGAATAGTTTCATACTGGCGGCAGGCGTCGCAAATAACCAGCTTCGCACCCTCGCGCGCGAAAGCCAGAGCGTGCGCGCGCCCCATGCCATGCGCCGCGCCGGTGATAAATACGACTTTCTCCTGGAAACGCCGCCTAATAGACGCCACAAATACCATCGATGGTGAAATCTTCAATCACCAGCTCTTCCAACTCTTCTTCCAGCTCAGCTTCGGCAACTACGTCTGATACCTCGGGTTCGGCTGGTGTACTTACGTTGGGTGAAGCATTCTGATTGGTAAGCGGATTAGTTTCGGCCATCTGGTGTACCTCGCTTCTATTGCAGAGCAAAGTTGACGTTGATTCAGGTATCACAAGTATACCATATATTCTTTGTATCATCTGATTGGTATAATGATTGCTGGAAAATCAAACTGAGCAAACGATACATGAATATGACCGACTACAGCCGACTCTGTCATTCTGAGCGCAGCGAAGAATCTCTCGTAGGGGTGCATGGAGATTCTTCGCTGCGCTCAGAATGACAGATAGGCAGTGCCGAGATTCTTCGCTGCGCTCAGAATGACAAGACATAACCGATGGTGATTGATAAAATGCATAATCATTAGGAGGCATGAAATTGACCACGTATCTATCATTGTTTCGCGGCATCAATGTTGGCGGGAACCGCATCGTACCAATGAGTGAACTAAAAAGCCTGCATCAAGCCCTGGGATTAAAGGATGTCGTCACCTATATCCAGAGCGGAAACGTCGTATTTTCTAGCGATGCAACGAACCCGGCTCAACTCGCAAGGCAAATTGAAGAGAGCTTTGCTCAGAAATTCGGTTTTCATACGCAAGTCATGGTTCGCACTTCAGCCGAGTTACAAGAGATTATCGCCAACAATCCCTTTCAGAATCAACCAGAGAAAGAGCCAAAATGGGTCGCCGTTCTCTTTCTGACAACTCGCCCTGAGAGTTCAGCGCTGGAAGACCTCAAGAAGACCTATAGCGGCCCTGAAGAAATCTACCTCACCGGTCAGGAATTGTTTGTCTACTATCTCGATGGCATGGGACGCTCAAAATTGACCCTTCCCTTGATTGAGAAAAAGCTAAAAACCGCTGGCACAGGCAGGAACTGGAATACCGTTCTCCAATTACAAAAAATGATGCTGCGCTAAGTGGAGCATGTCCCTCATGCTCCATATTGACTCACTCCATTTTGCGAGGTATGCTTGCTTATACTGAGGAAGCGCGTTGCATATGCCAGTGTAGGAGCATGTCTATGTCCCAATCTCCCCCGGCTTATCGCTTGATCGACGAGGTCAAGATTCGCCGCGAAGCCTTTGGCGGCATCCTGTACAAATATGGGTGCGCCGACCGGGGCGCGCTCTCCTTCATCAATTCGCGCCAACTCATAGACCTGTTGCTGTCCGCGCAACAAACGTATAGCGGCGACCTCGGCGCGGCTGTCGAGCATTCCAACTTTTCCGCAGCCAGCAAACAAAAGCTATACGCCGCCCTCGATGATCTCGCCCGGCGCGGCTACGTGCTGGTTAATTCTTGATTGTGCGAAAGGAGCGTTTCCCGATGCCAGAACCAGTACGCTTTTTAGGGAGACAGACACGCGCGCAAATGCCAGGCCAGGTTGGGCCTTTGCACCCTGCTGCTCTGGTCGCCATGCAACAAACAGGTCAGGCACCCGCGCAAAGCTCCAACCACGGCTCGCAGCGCTTCTTGCAGGGCGGCCTATCCGCGCCCATCACCGTAACGTGGGAGATCACCGCCGCCTGCAACATTGCCTGCGTGCATTGTCTTTCGGCATCGGGCAAAAGACGCCCCCGCGAATTGACCACAGGGCAATCGCTGGCGCTGGTGGATGAACTGGCCGAGATGCACGTTTTTCAAATCCACTTCGGCGGCGGCGAACCTTTTCTCTATCCCGGCATCTGGCAGGTACTCGAACGCTGCCGCGAGCGCGGACTCGTCATGTGCATCAGCACCAACGGCACGTTGATTACGCCAGAACGCGCGCGCCGCCTTGCGCAACTCGACCCCATCTATTTCCAGGTCAGCCTGGACGGCGGCACGCCTCAAACCAACGATCGCATTCGCGGCCAGGGCGTCTTCACACGCGCCATGCGCGGCCTCGAATTGCTGGCCGCCGAAAAACTCAGCCTGACCGTCAACAGTGTCTTGACGCGCTATAGCTTTGCTGAACTGGATCGCCTGTACGATATTGCCGCCAGTTTCGGTGCGAAATTGCGCGTCACGCGCCTGCGCCCCTCCGGTCGCGGCCAGCAGGTGTGGGACGAACTGCACCCGACGCGCGAACAATACAAAGCCTTTGCCGGCTGGCTAGGCGAACACCCCGACGTGCTGACCGCCGACTCATTCTTCCACCTCAACGCCTTTGGCAACAAGCTGGCCGGACTCGACATGTGCGGCGCGGCCACCGCCACCTGCTGCATCTGTCCCGAAGGCGAGGTCTACCCTTGCGCCTTCTTCCAGGCCCCAGAATTTGAAGCCGGCAATCTCCACGACCATCGCTTTCAAGACATCTGGCGCAATTCCGCCCTCTTCGCATTCTATCGCAACATGGGCGGCGGTTCCTGTAGCGGCTGCGGGCAATACGGCGTCTGTCACGGCGGCTGCCCCGCCACCAAATGGTTTGTCCACCAAAGCCTGCACATCAAAGACCCCGAATGCGTCCTGCTGTAGGGACGCAAACACGAATTTTAACCAACAATGCCAATCCTGTCATCCTGAGCGCAGCGAAGGATCTCTGTTCCCGGCGCATCAGACCCTTCGCTGCGCTCAGGGTGACAAACAGGACGCCGGGGATGCAAGCGTCCCTACTTCTTGATAGCTGATGTCTTTACAACAGGCACCAGCGGCTTCCACGTTCTCTGCTTAATACAACCGAGCAACACACCAACCTCGTATGCGCAATCGTCCAGCAGCGAGCAAAACGCAAACCCGCCCAATGTCATACGCGGACGCAAGCGCGCATAATCAACACCAATCACAATCGAACACAGAATGAACGCAAACAATAAAAGCGGCGGAAATATCACCCCTATAATGAGTACCGGCAACGTATAGTAGCGCGTCAAGTGACGGCACAGGTGATAGACATAAGCCAGGTTCCCACGCAACGTAGCGCGCAAAACCACGCACGGGTTGAGCGAAACACGCTGCCGGCGCAATATAACGAGGCGTTTGCGCGCGCCAAAGAGTGTAAAGATGGCAGCAAGGATGAAGAAAATCGCACTAAACACTCCCCCCATCACCAATCCCGCGAACGTGGCTTGCTCCGGCGGCAACACCAGCACGCGGCGTTCGGTTGGATGGCGTTTGAGCAATGCGGCTTCGGCTGAAGCATAGGAAATACGTGTTTTCAAGAATCCTGGCAGCGTTGTGCGATAATCGTGCAACACTATCCCTCGCGGCTCGTAACGAATGGCGGAGCCACTGAGAAGCAGGCGGCGACAGAAATCCACATCTTCGCCGAAAGTAAGCGGCGCGAAGCCGCCTGCATTCTGCCACACGCTGCGCCGCGCCAGGAAATTTGCTGCCGGCAGGTATGTGAGCGGCCCTTCCAGCTTGACCTGCTGTGAACGCCCCCCCATGAACAGCGAAGAGCGCACATCTTCATATCTTCCGAGCGCGCTCTGCCGTTCGTAGGCGCGGATCATACCACCAACCGCTCCTACAGCCGCATCTTCAAAAACTGGCGTCAGTTCTTTCAACCAGCCAGGTGTCGCGACACAATCACTATCGATAAAAGCGAGTACTTCCATGCGTGCCTGCTCTGCCCCGCTATTGCGAGCCATTGCCACACCCTTTTGTCGCGCGTGGCTCACAACATGCAGCGCTAACGCTTTCGCCTCGCACTCGTCGCCAAAACGTTTCAATACCGCGCCCGTTTTATCATTGGATGCATCATCCACCACAATGATTTCCATGCAATCACGTGGGTAGTCAAGCTTCAGCAAAGCGGCAAGACATCGTTCAAGCTGCCGCGCTCTATTATACGTGGGGATAATGATGGAGACACTCCTCCACATCTCAGGCAAGATGGCGGGACCAGCGTCAAGCAGACCTTTCCAGTACAGTTGTTCGCAGAGCTTCTCGACCCGCTTGACCGGCAAATTGAGCAGCGCGGCCAAATCCGCGCACGTTCGTTCTTCGCTGCAAGACGCAACCAGTTTCAGCGTTGTCGGGCCAGGCCGCAGCACGCGCAAAGGGTAATCACAGATGAGCGATTCCCCATGAATATGCACGCCGCGCGCGAGACGATAGCATCCCGGCTGGGGCCGCTGGTATGAAACCTTCACTGTTGCTCCCTATCCGTACCAGTAGCGACGCCCCTTGTGGGCGTCCTGTCTCCCTACCACACGCAGGATGAAGAGGACGAGACGCCCACAAGGGGCGTCGCTACTGGCTTGCAATCAAAGCGCATAATTGACCGGGCGTGACCACTTCATAGCGAGTATCCAATCCCTGAATCACCTTGCTAATATCTGTGGGCGTCATGCTCCATGCATAGACATAGATATTCAGGAAAGTTGGACTCTGTAGCTGAGCCGGAGTATTTTTTTTAATCAGTTCGAGCGTATGCGCTACACTTTTGGCAAGGCCGAGGTTCTTTATCACCGGCACGCCTGCCACTACGCGCCAACCGCCTCGCGTGTATGAATCGCTAGCCAGGATACCGCGCACCCCAAAAGGCGACAGCGACCGCGCATACTGCTCCAGCCAGGGACGGTAAGGGAAAAGCCGGGATAGAAGACCGTCCAGTACTTCGATGGTGCGCAAGTCCATACGATGCATCAAATTTCCGGTCGCTTGCAAGTACGCGCTTAATTGACTCGCGGGCCAACTCGAAGGCCAGATATAGGCCGCGCCACTCGCCCCCGCAACCAGTTCATCATTTTGCGTGGCTGTGTTTTGATAATACGCAGCCAGCGTTGGAGCTGCTTCAATCAGCGCGGGCGCAACTGTCCATCCCAGGGGAATACTGCCACGCGCCGTATCATGCCATAACTGGTACATACGGTGCTGGTTATATTGCAGGTTATCGCCATCGCTACTAGTAAACGAAACGTATACCTTCGGAACATCAGAATCGCCTCCATGATTACCAGGGCGGGGGCAAGCCCCGCCCGTACCCTGTACGGAATTTGGAGCTTCGCCCGTAGTAGGGTACGGGCGGGGCTTGCCCCCGCCCTGGTTCCCCTCGTCGGCGGCGTCCTCTTCCCAGCCCTGGCTCCCCTCGCCGACGTCCTCCTCTCCCCCGCCCTGCTCGCTTGCGCTGTTAATGGTCTGTGGTTCTACCGCCGTCCACACTTCCAGATTGTAAAAGTAGTCCGAAGGGAGCAGATAGAGGGCCGCTTTAGATGTCATGTCTACTCCGGCAAATTCGTTGACCAACCAGCCCAGGTGCGGCGTTCCCGCCGCGTAGGCGCGTATAATGCGTTTCATCTGGCAGCGTTCGCTCATCCACCCGGCAGCGGGATCAAGTAGAATGCCTAGCGGGTTGAGCCAGTACACGAAAGCGCGTGTGGCAACAAGAAATGAGCGCAACCCGCTCGCGATTGTGGGATTCAGACCCGCAACAAGCTGCTTTGAAGCTTCTTTGAGCAGGTTCTTCTCGGCCCAGCGATAGGCTTGCAGGCGATTCTTCCAGTGATAAACGCGCAGATCAGCCACAACTGGCAATTGATACGGCTTGTACTGCAATGCTGCGGCCTGCCGGGGCGAAACCACGATAGCATCGCGCAGCCCGGCCATCGTCGTAGCAACGTTCACGCTGTCGAGCATAGCAGGATCGTAGATAACCATGCCTCTCACACTGTCGCGATACCTTTTCAGCATAGCATCGAGCGTATCTCCCTTGCCAGCAGCAATATACTCGTGCGAAACGTGCGCCAGCAGCGCATTGAAGAGACCTTCCGCGTCGTTATTACTGAGCAGGTAGACGCGCGGCTGGCCGCGGTTTATCAACCCGGCCAGCGTGGTTACGCTCAACTGAACATCATAAGCAGCGTTCTGTATATCGTAAATTTCCAGGTGAGCAGGTGTTTCAAATACTGGCAGCAAGCGTTTAGTAGTATTCTCAGTAATCATACATGGCATTGTAACATCTCCCTGTTAAAGCCGCAGCGAGTGAGCAGGGCGAGGGCAAGCCTCGCCCAATAAGCGTCACGGTAACAAACTCCTGGATGAGATCGATGGCTGTGTGCCCGCCCTGGCAGCCGGACGAGGCCACTTTCGACCCGGCTTAACTTGACGACTATGGGGCGGCTCTGTCCCCGCCCTGGGGGTCTCCGTCCTTCAGGGTGATGTGTAGGGACGCGATTGATCGCGTCCGCTCCCGTCAGTCCTCGTCCAGGGCGGACGCGATCAATCGCGTCCCTACACTTTCCCTTATTTTTCACCCGGAAGGATATAGACCCGGCCTGGTCAACACTTGACCTTATAGCGTCTGTGCGTTATGCTACTACGCACAAGCTTATGAACGTTTTGGCCTCAATGGTGTGCCAGAAAGGACTACATGCATGTCTCAGAAAATGATCGCGCCCGAGTTATTCCGCCCGCCGGTAGATTTTCCCGATGTTCCCTACGACCATCTGCTGCGTATGGCGGCTGAGCGCAATCCTGATCGCACGGCTATGATCTATCACGATATCCACCTGACCTACCGCGAAGTGGTCTCGATGGTCAATTGCGTCGCCAATGGGCTGCACAAACTGGGCCTGCGCAAAGGTGATCGCATCTGCCTGCTCACGCTCAACCGCCCCGAGTATACCATTACCTTCATCGGCGCAGCCACCATGGGCATCGTCGTCAGTCCCATGAACCCCGCGTACAAGGAGCGCGAAGTTGGCTACCAGTTGGAAAACTCCGAGGCGAACGCCATCCTGATCCAGCGCGAACTCTTGCCGCTACTTCAGGCCGTTCTTGCGCAAAAGTCGCTGCCCAACCTGAAACACATCATCGTGACAGGCGATACAGAACCAGAAGGGATACCCAACGCTATTTCATTCAACCGGCTGATGCGCGAATCATCGCCCAAACGTCCCCCGCATGTAGACATCAGCGTCGAAGACCTGGTTGCCCTGCCCTATTCCTCCGGCACAACTGGTTTCCCCAAAGGCGCTATGCTGACACATCGCAACCTGACCAGCAATAACCTGCAATTCACCACCGCGCTCAGAGTCAATCTGAC
>DAHVFL010000540.1 GCA_027316975.1 Chloroflexota bacterium
GATCGTGAAGGAACGCAGAAACGCCTCGTTCGCCAGCTCTCCCGTTTGGGCTATCAAGTGGAACTTCAGCCCATCGCTCAGGCTGGGTAATCTCTGCTTTGGTTGCTAGCGAGGGGACTTTTTCAGAAGAGATAGTGACATATGTCGGCGTATTCTCTTTACGCGCTTCCTCATGAGCGCCCGGTTCTAGCAGGGGTAGTAGCCTCGTTTGATATTCCACAGGTGTTTCATCGAGTCGTCGTCTTCGTTCATCTCCGCCCTGTCTGACCATCGCCTGGAGGAAACCGCGGTAGCGCGCGCGAGCGGAAGTTGCATCGAGTGGTTCGAGCACAATCCGGGCTATGCTCTGCCTCTTCTGCTTGCGTACCCTCAATACTGAGCGTATCGCTAAACGTTCTCGTACCTCATCATCGTCTAGAGCTTTCTTCTTATGCAGCATTCGTCTTAAGATCCAGAGCAGCGTCACCAGCACGAAGAGCGCCAAGAGTATCATGCCCGCGATGAGAATCACTTGCAGAACCGCCGCGAGCGGGTTAGCGTCGGGCTTGTGAGCATGAAGATAGACGCTGGTTCCTGGTCCCGGTGGTCGCTTAAGACGGCGGGCAGGAGGTGGTTGCTGCGGCGTCAGGAAACTGAGTAACCAGTTGTAGAGCGCGTGCAAACCATTGACCAGGGGCGAAAGCATCTCCACGAGTGGCTGAAATGCAGCAACGGTGAGAGTAATCGTCGAAGCAGCTATGGTCACCAGGAGAAACAGCAGCATCATCCATGCTCGCGTTGGATACGCGCGCGAACCGTCAATTGCGCGGCGTACCTGTGTCCTTTTGAGAGTGACAAGATGGCTGAGTGAGAGGGCCACGAAACCGCTCAGGCAGAAAATGGGCAGAGCATAGGTGAGCAACCCGAGGAGCACCCCGTAGATTGGTTGAGGAGAGAGGATTGCAAATGAGAGCAGAGCCAGAAGCACAACGAAACCGACTTGAAAAGCCGTGAGCACTGTTTCTTCCTGCGCGCTCTTTTCTACTCGAACCATAGCGCGCCTCCAGAGCCAGATGCTCAGCGCGCCGGAGAAGGCGAGTTGCGGGAAGCTCTCCACAAATGCAGGATGAATACCCAGAACAATGGCAAACGTTACAAACAAAGCGGGAAGGTACACCAGGTTGGCCCGCTCCTCGCCCAGGCGCGGATGCATGACCCGTTGCGCGAGCATCGCCCACCAGTACAAACTCCACGTCAAGAGAATAACACTTCCCTCAACCAGGGGAAGCGCATCACTCTTCCCCGTGAACAAGAGTGAACCGAGCGCGAGCACGAGCACGCCGAACTGCGCTTCCATCAGACCGGTCGCCAGTGGGACAGCAATGACCTCAATCCACTCGAAGTTGGATGGCTCTTGCGCCGGTGGCCTATCCCTTCTCATCGGCGACGGCTCGAATGAGTGCATGCCATCTCTCCCTTCCTCCCACATAGTGAACGGGTAGATCTTGCGTCTCAGCCATGGTCTTCCTTTCCAGGTCTCCTGTGAACACACACTGGATGGTAATGCCGCGCGAGCGCAGATCCAGTAACCGTTCGACGGTGGCTGGCGTGAGCGCTTGTACCGCGCTCACCATAATCACTGCTGTTCCAGGAGCGAACAGAGCGTCTTCCCTCACAATGACCTGCTCCATCGATACGTTCACGGAAGGAATGAGCCGCGAAAATGTCGTGAGCAAACGCTCGTACTGCCCACGATCGCGGGCGAAGGGAACACTCACACCGGGAGGAGCAATTTCCGCAGCTTTGAACGGCTCTTGCCTCCTTTTTTCATCCCCGGTGACTGTTCGACCTGGCTCTCTCTGTTCAGGCGATGGGAGCCACGCGCAATTGGTCAGCATTCCCACCATGTATCCCTCGTCAAGCGCATACACGGCCAGTGATGCTGCCACAGCAATCGAAAATTCCTATATTTCCCGGCTGATCTCTATGAGTGCTCTGGCATCACTCCCGGTATCCAGCAGGAAAAGCACCCGATGTTGATTGCTGTACTCATAGATTTTGCTGCGCAACTCGCCTGTACGGGCCGTTGC
>DAHVFL010000541.1 GCA_027316975.1 Chloroflexota bacterium
GTTCTTCGCTGGTAAATGCGTTGGGGCGTTGCAATACAAGCACGCCGTACACTATCTCTTTCGAGACAAGCGGGATCGCCATCTTCGCAGAGGTCGCGCCCGTCTCTGTCGCGCCATCCGCGTCCTGCTGGCCCTGTTCCGGGGCGCTTAACATGGGATGCCGGTGCAGCGCGGCCCACGCTTCCAGCGATGTTGAGGAATTGATGTTGATGCTCTCCCCGCGCAACCCGCCAATTTTCACTGATGCAGCGCACGCTTCTTGCGAGCAAGCAACGCCTTCCTCGTCTGAAATTTCGGCAACCGGGCGCAGCAGTTGGGAGCGCTGCTGGTCGGCGTAGATCACGATAGATTGCGCCGGCACGAGACGCCGCACGTTCAGCAGGATGGTGCGATACAGATCATCGGCTTGCAGGCGTGTTGTGATGCTTTGCGACAGACTGATGAGCATTTCCAGTTGATCGGCCTGATGCTGGGAAATCTCCGCCTGGCGGGCATTCACAAAAGCCAGCACCGCCTGCTCGGAAAAGATGATCAACATACGCAGTTTGCGTTCATCGAAGGCCGCTTTCTCCGGGCTACTGGCGGTCAATGTACCGATAAATTCCTCTTTATCGAAGAGCGGCACGCAAACCATCGAGCTTATGGGAGAGCGTCCCAACCGTTTGAAGCGCGGGTCGCGGCTCACATCGTTGATAATCAGCGGCTCGCGATGCTCCGCTACCCAGCCGGCCACACCTTCGTTTTGCTGGAAACGAGTATGTCGCGGTCGCCGCCCCTGTTTTTGCAGCGCAGCCAGCGTGACAAGTGAACTCCCCCCGTCATCCAGTAGCGCTACCGAACAATTATCGACATCGAGCAGCGCCCCGGCGTTGCGCACGATTTTTTGCAGCACGTCCACCAGTTCCTGCGACGCGCCTGCAATGGGGGCTATGCCATTCGATAGTTGGCTGTCCTGTCTGGAAGATGTGTGTATTGTCATACTCGCTCATCCCTTTACTACTGGTCATATCCGGCTCGGGTATTTTTAATGAGAATATATCAGGCAACCCGTTCACATCACATATTATCGGCACTCATTGATATTTCCTCAGTAGTATAGCATTGTAGGAAGAGTAGAGGCAGGAAGTAAGCAATATGGGCTATCTATCTACCGCCGGGGAGCCAGGGCGACCGCGAGGGTCGCCCGTACAATACGACGACTGAGGTGGCGAAGCGCGTATCGTATATGGTAGGGGCGACCCTCGCGGTCGCCCTGTTCCCTCGCCTACTTGAACGGCATAGTTGTAATACCTGCCAGTTGATCCTGGTTGAAGGAGGGGATGGGCAGGGAGAAGATGATGCGCGCTCCCCCCTGGGGCGCGTTCTCGGCGCGGGCGGTTCCGCCATGCGCCTCGACGATGGCGCGCACGATGCTAAGTCCCAGGCCACTGCCGCCGGTGGAGGTCTGACGCGAGTTATCGGCGCGGAAGAAGCGGTCAAAGATGCGCGACAGGGCTTCAGGCGGGATGCCCTTGCCGCTATCGGTGACAGCAACATCGAGCATGTTGTCGCGCTGGCGCGCCTCGATGGTGACGGTTCCACCCGGTGGCGTGTGGCGCAGGGCGTTTTCGCTCAGGTTCGAGAAGATACGCATCAGCATATCGGAATCGGCCCACACCACTGGCAGCGTGTAGGAGATGTTGTTGAGCGGTTCCACGTTGGCGCGTTCAAACTCAGGTGTCATAACCGCCAGGCATTCATCGACCAGCGCGGCCAGGCGCAGTGGCTTGCGCTGCGGTTGCATCGCGCCAGCTTCCAATTTTGCCATGACGTGCAGGTCTTTGACCAGGCGGCGCAGGCGCAGCGTTTCGCGCACGATGACACGCCCGGTCTTTTCGTAGTCTTCACGATTCTGGTTGACGCCGTCCACCAGCGACTCGCCCAGACCGGCGATAGATGTCAGAGGCGAGGCCAGGTCATGAGTGATGTTCATGATGAGTTCGCGCCGCAAGTTTTCCTGACTCCGCAATTCTTCTACGTCGCGTTCAAGACGGCTCGCCATCACGTTGACGGTCCCGG
>DAHVFL010000542.1 GCA_027316975.1 Chloroflexota bacterium
TGCCCGAACTGTCATCCTGAGCGCAGCGAAGGATCTCGTGCCCACTTCTGGCGCACTACCAATATTTTACACTATCCTTTCAGACCTGCGCAGTTTCCTGCTCTGGCAAAATTGCCACTGAACGCTGCGCGGTCAGGCTCGCGCTCTCGCTCAGCCCCACGCGCCGCCACAGGGCCTGCAAAGGCGCGGGTGCCCACCAGTTCCACCTGCCCAGCAGTCGCATCGTGGCTGGCACAAGCAACATGCGCACCAGGGTTGCGAACTGCGCATTGCTGCTGGCTTCCAGGTGAGCATACGCCTGTTGATATCCGGCCAGCGTCAGCGCTGGATTGACGCTGACCAGGCTTTCAACGCTTGCAACCCCAGGAATGTGCTCGATCGAGCGCACGTAGCTGTCCAGGTTCGCGAGATTGCCGGCGGAAAGCGCGTTGCCACGCGTGGTAATGGCAATCACCAGTTGCGCGTTGCCCTGCTGCGCGAAATGTTGAAAAGTTGTGTTGAGTGAAGTTCATTCACAGACTACCAGGAAAAAGCTAAAGCGCGTCTCTCTCATCCCGAATGGATGCTTTTCTTTGACCAGACGCTATCGGTGGGCCAAAGAAGAGCCGTTCTACAATCTCGATAGTGTTTTCCTGTATCGCCTCTTCAAAACGCCCTTCCTGAACGCAGAAACATTCAAAAAGCGCGGAATGCACCATCCCGAAAAGAATCTTCGCGTACATCATCGTATCAAATGGTGCCAGTTGTCCGCTTTCAACAGTAGAACGCAGAAACGCATCAACAGCCCCTGTAATTGCGCCTTCCGCTTCCCTGTGCTGTTGCAATTCCTCGGACGATTGAATATCAACCTGAAAAATCGACATCATGTTGCTATTCTGATGGCACAGGCGAAACACCGTCTCAATCATGGCGCGTGGAACCTGCTGAACCGGCAACGATAAGATGCGCGGGTCTCGCAGAGCTGCCGCCATCCTCTTTGTCCAGTCGATAGAAGCCTGCGTATATATTTCGCGCTTATTGTGAAAGTACAGGTAAACCGTGCCAACCGCTACTCCCGCTGCAGCAGCAATTTGCGCGATAGTAGTCTCTTCGTACCCCTGTTTCGCGAAAATATCAAGCGCCGCCTCGATAATAGCCTGCCTTTTCGATTGTATGCCCTCTTGTGTTACTTCTGCCATCGTCTCTCCACTCCATGAATGAACGTCATTCATTTTATACCATGAGAAAGAAGGGTTGTCAAGTCCTAACGGAGGATATTTTCCAAATCAGTTGGTGGATATCAATTGAAACGCCCTCAAATGAAAGTTTCAGCACAGTTTGTTCGCTCTCTAGCTTACTCTTTCGACGAATTTGTTTCGTCGAAGAGGCTGCTCTGTGTTGACTCAGAAGATGAAAGGCCAGGAAGTGCCTTTCTCGATTTACCGCCACCTCGCACTTTCTTTAGGTGCATATAATTCTCTGAGGAAACCACCCGCTCTCCCAGGGTAGCTTCGGCGGCTTCGCGGGCCTGTTTTCCAGCCTTACCTGCGTCTTGAGCATCGCGCTTGAGTTCCACAAATCCTTGAGAATCACGTTTGCGGTGGAGGGAAATACCAATAGTTTCTGTAAAGATTGAGACGCCATGCTCTGCAATTGTGAGGTGGTCCCGTAACTCTTCCTTTTGAGGGACATTTTTGTAGGACTTATGCTCGCCCGGCAATAGTCCGAAGGCTCCCTTATGCATGATTCCAGTCAGCGTGCCAAATTCGCCTCCCCTGGCACCACGATCTTCCCACTCATCGGTCAATTCATTGCGCACGAGATCGCCTTGAGCACGTGTCCAGGCCCACTCCGGTTCATACCCTTTTGCAATAAGTTCTTGTATTCTAGCCTTAAACAGGGACTCAGGATCTTCCATACGTTGTAGGAACGCAATTTCATCGAGCTTTTCTTTCCCTGTTTTGGCTAACCACTGTTTAATTGGCTCAGCACGCTTACTTGGTATACTCTGAATGAGACGAAGGATCGTTTCCTGATCTGCACATTCGGTGAGACGAAATCGACCATCAG
>DAHVFL010000543.1 GCA_027316975.1 Chloroflexota bacterium
GCATTCATTCACCTCAGTCTGACCTATCGACCCGCGGCGTTGAAGACTCCCCGCAAGCCGCGTATGTTGATCGACGGATTGCCTTATCTGCCTATACTGGCGTTACTGGCATTCGATGTGAGTTCGCTACTTATTCGAGGCAGCGTACCCACCCGTTTGCAGCTTATCCTCGCGCTGGGTTATGCCGTCTTTGGTGGCGTAGTGAGCCTGGGCATTGGCCTTAGCTCACTGCTGCGCATCCTCGTTTTGTCGAGATCGAGTATATCTCCCCACATCCGGCGACGCTTGATTGACCTCTTAACGCTCTGGATTGGCGGCGTTGGACTGGGGTTCTTGCTGGGAATTTTGCCAATTTTGCTGACAGGTCAGACGCTGGTAACGCCGCAAGTCTTTTACCTGCTGGCGGCGGTGTATCCCATGGTACTCATGTATGCTATTCGTTCGCTGCGCATGATCGATCGCCTGGAAGTCACGCTCGCTCAACGCGAACAGGCGTTGAGCGAACAACAAAAAACGGAGGAGCAATTGCGCAAGTCCAACAGCGAACTGCAACAGGCTACCTCCCTGTTGCTACACGCGGACGCGCACCTGCGCTCCATTCTCTCCCAGCGCATCCACGATCAGCCCAAACAGCAGGCGCTGCGCATTCGTTCCCTGTTAGGTCACTGGCAGCACAAATTGAAACTGGAATCCGAGCAGAATCCGGCTATTCTACCTACGGTACAGCCGGTCATCGAGGCATTAGGCAAGGTGCGCAAAATCAGCGAAGAGCTAGAGGGCGATTTACGCGGACTGCAATTGCTGGTTGAGGATGCTTACCAGCGGCGCAATCTGGGCTTGAAATTGCACCTGGAAAAATTGATTGGCGAAGATCTACCCGCGCTGCACCCCGAATCACTGTTGAAGGTTAAACCCAACCTGTACGCTCTAGATGAGCTGAACCACGACCTGGAAGCGACCGCGGCGGGCCAGAAGTTCGCCGAAGCCATTTCGTATACTGTGACACAGGCGCTGCTCAACATTTATAATCATGCCGGAGCATCACTCGCTATCGTGCGTGCCACCCGCGCCAATGGAAGTATCGAAATCTTGATTACCGACGATGGACGCGGCTTTGATGTGAACGCGGTTACGGCGGATAAGACGAGCCTGTTCAAAGCCAGGCTCAAAGCGCGCGAGGCCGGGGGCATACTGACTATTCGCTCCGTTCAACGTCCTCGAGCTGAACATGGCACCGTTATTCTCCTGCGCCTACCCCTGCCAGATACCGAACTGTCGCCACAGACCGGGCCGCTTTCCGGCTCCCTCGTTAGGGAAGTATAAGCCTTATGCGGGACGCAATCCCGCGTAGGCTTCATAGGCGTGCGCCAGTAAGACGCGCCTTCCTGGATCGCTGGGAGCGCCCTCAATGGCAAAAAAGATATAGAGTTCGCTCACCAGGTTCTCCAACGGCCCCATATTTGGTTTGCCCTGCGCGTTTAAGAAGCCCATACGCAGCGCGATTTCATCATTGCTCAACCCCTGGGAAATCAACGCGGCGCATTCTTCCTGGCGCGGTGTCAGTCGCTGTCCGCGTAGCTTTTTTAGCAGGTAATTGAGCACTTCGGGGTCAATAAAGGTTTCATGACGGCTTACCACCGTCGAGGTGATGCGCTCAAGATACGATGGCTCCATATTGCCGAAAAGAGCGTAGCCGTGCAATCCAGGCGGCTTGCTGGCGCGTTTATTGCTGCCCCGCGCGCCTCGCGCGTATTCCTGGCGAAATATTTCCGCTGCCAGCGTCCAACTGGGGTCTTGCGTATAAATAACGACGCGCAGTTCAACAGCTATCTCCAGTAATGTACGTCCCAGCCGCACGCCATTACCGGTGCCAAGATGCAGGTCAGACAGCACTAACCAGCCCGCGAGTGTTGGATTATGCGCCGCCTGCTCCTGGCACAAGCGCTCGACCAGCACAACGGCAGCGCCGGCGCTACCCACCGCGGCGCGCAGTTGGAGCCGGGGAGTTTCCGCGACAAATTCGCACACGCCGCGCAGCTTCACCGGCG
>DAHVFL010000544.1 GCA_027316975.1 Chloroflexota bacterium
GGATATGAGCCAGCAGCAGGTAAAAGAATGCGCCCAACATCAACGCGGCAGCAAAAGTCGTGGTCGTCTTCATCCATTTAAGCTGACGCGCTGACGCCCTCAACATTTCCCACCCCCCGCTGCCCGGCACACCATATTTAGCTTTGTATTCGTCAATACGCGCGCTGGTGTAATTCTGTAGCTGTCCCTGCTGTGTTTGCCCCGCCATCGTCTGTGCCGCCAGATCGTCCTCATCTTCGTCATCCGCGAAGGGTAGGGGCTGATTGCTCTGTCCCCCTCCCGACCTACGTACTGGACCTACCCCTGGACTTGTGCGGCTTTGCAAGGGCGACGATTGCGTTTGCCCTCCATTGAAGCCAAGCACATCCAGTTCCACCTGCACGGGTATCTCGCGTTCACTGTCCTCTGGCTGGATGATAATGGTGCCTCTGTAGTGCGTGGAACCCCGCAGTCGCGTGCTATCCACGCGAACGCGCACAGGCGAGTTCATGCCATCAAAACTGCTCACATCGGTCACAATCCATGACTCGACTGGATGAATCGTGCCAGACACCAGCGCCCCTTTTGCGCCCGTAATGGTTAATAATAACGGCGCGGAAAGTCCCGGATACACCTGTCCAAAATCGATAGTTTTGGGCCGCACTATCACTGCTGAATCTGGTTCCCTGTTGCGGCTCAGGATACCGCGCGAAATAGTTGTGCTGCTGCGACTGGTGCGACTGCCGCTTTGCGCGCCGGGATTGCTGGTATTTTGCGTGGCGCTGGCCGGGCGTATGTGCGCATTCGGCCCCATGATCATCTGTATAAATTTGGTCACTCCCATTTCGGGGTCGCCTACGGTAGCGCGAATACGTTTGGCCGAACGCGCCAGGTCAGGGCTGCCGATCTCTGATAACCAGGACTCGATCTCGCCCGATAGCAGGTAGCTGGACGCCTCTTCAGGATAGCGCGCGCATAACTCTGCCAGTTCTTCCGCCGAGGTGGCCTCTCCCCCGTTTTCAAAGCGAAACGTGTCAATTCCCAACAGGGCGCGCCGGAATACCACGATGCTTTCATAGCGGTCTTCCACACGCATAGCCGTCGCTTTCTCCAGCGCGCGTGCCACGGGCGGCGAGATATGCGAAAACTTGCTATGCACATCGGACAGCCCGAAACCTTTTTCCGAAATCGAACACGTCATCAACTGGAACAGCGTCATCGCCAGCGAATAGATGTCTGAACGCTCGTCCGTCTGGGCGCTGCCATATTGTTCCGGCGGCGCGAACCCTGGCGTTCCCAGCAATTGCGTATCCTGCGAACCGCTGCCTTTGAATAGCCGCGCAATGCCAAAGTCAATCAGCTTAATACGTCCGGTGCGCGACAGCATCACATTGCCCGGCTTCATATCGCGGAAGATCACCGGCGGCTGCTGGCTGTGCAGGTACTCCAGAACATCGCACAATTGCCGCGCCCAGCCCAGCACGCGCCGTTCAGAGAAGGGATGACCGTTGCGATCTAGCAACTCTTCCAGAGTGTTGCCGTCGATATATTCCATCACCAGAAAATGACGCGCATCTTCGGTGAAAAAGTCGGTGAAAACAGGCAAGTTCGCGTGATTCAGGCGGGAGAGTATCTTGGCCTCGGCCAGGAAATTTTGAATCGCTTGAGGCCGCTCATCGGAGGTGACCGTTGAGAGGCTCATTTCCTTGATGGCGCAGAGCGTGCCTTTCCTGGTATCTCTCGCCTGGTACACGGCAGCCATACCACCCTGGCCAATGGTTTGCATAACCACATAGCGCTTATGCAGCAATGTTCGTGGATTTAGCTGCCCTGTCTGTGTATTGGATTTGCCATTGCTATTTTGCGAACTGATACTAGTAGACCCCCATAACATTCAACGCACTCGTCATAAAGTCCCTACCACCCGCCCTCGACCAGGAAACTCTCTCAACCATACTGGATGTTATTGTCTCCCAGTATAGCATACATCTACCAGGAGATACCACCTGAATTACCTATACGGCAGCCCACTCTTTCTACAAAGATACACCTAGATGATACAATC
>DAHVFL010000545.1 GCA_027316975.1 Chloroflexota bacterium
AAAAGGGATAGGCGCGAATCATCTTTCGCTGTATCCGCCGCTTCTGAATTTCAACAGCGCCCGGTTAAACGTGGGCGACTACTTACTGCTGGCCGCAGACGCGCTGATGCTGGTGGCGGTGATCTGGACGGTTCTATCAGGAGTAGAATACTTACGCGGCGCATTGCCCCTGTTACGAGAAAAGCCAGAAACGGCGGTTTCATAAATGTGAACCTGCGCGCTCAGGCCTGCACTTTTGAAGTCCCATCAGGGGCAGGGGGATGTTCTTCGGGATTTACCTTTTGCCCAATTTTACGCTCAGTGCCAGCGAGCAAGCGACCAATATTGTCGTAGTGGAAAAGAATGACCAGTACAGGGCCAACGACCATAAAAACCATCTGCGCAAAGCTCACTTTGCCGATGAAGGTGGGATCAAAGCGTCCGATGATGAAGAACAGCACGCCGCAGACGAGCGCGGTCAGGCTGCCAATGATCGAGCCAAGCGATACGTAGCGCGAAATGATGATGGTGCTGGACGTGACGACCGCGTCGATGATGAAGGCCAACGGGGAAAGAACGATCAACACTCCAGCGCCCGTTAATACCCCTCGCCCGCCTCTAAATCCGATAAATACCGGATAACAGTGGCCGAGCAATGCGGCAAGACCGGCTACCGTCGGTCCCCAACCCGAGCCGTAGAAGAACGGAACGAGGCTGGCAAGAAGCGTTGGTCCTACACCTTTTGAGAGATCAAATACAAAAACAATGACGGCTGGCACTTTGCCAAGGGTGCGCAGCACATTGGTCGCTCCGATTTTATGGCTACCGTAGGCGCGAATATCAAAATCTTTGCCCCGGAGTAGTTTACCCATCCAGTAGCCAGCTGGAATCGAACCCCATAGATAGCCAATAATCGCTATCAATACAAGCTGAATGAGAATCATCGCCTTTGTGTCCTCCTCCTGGCGTGGCATTTGATAGATATGACCCTATTATAGATTTGTTTCACCGGAAAGGCAACAAAGGCAACTTAGACGTTGCCCGGTTCAACCACGGTAGCGCATGTCCATCTCTTCGAGCACTTTCTTTTTGCCGAGCAGCAGCTTTGCCATGTCGAAGGCCTGGTTCAACTGGTCTTTTTCTAGCTGGTAGCCGAGGTCGCGCATCTGGGCGGCGAGGGCGGCGCGCCCGGAGAGCTTGCCCATGTGCATACGGCGGTCGGCGGAGGTGAGGCCGATGGATTCGGGGGTCATGATTTCGTAAGTACGCGCATCTTTCAGCACGCCGTCCTGGTGGATGCCGCCGCCGTGCGCGAAGGCGTTCGCGCCAACCAACCCCCAACCTTTGCACACGGGGACACTACCGGGAAATCCTGCTCGCCCTGCGCACTCTCCTCTCCGAAAGTGCAGACCCGCTGGCGATCAAATCCCCTTCTGAACCGTTCGTCAGCAAATCCCCCAGGCCTGATCACACAACAACAGCAAACACCGAGGAGGATACATCATGTGCAACGAGAGTTCAAATAAGGATTACTGGCAATGGTTATGAGCATTTGTCTCCCTGAACTGGTACGAGGAAGCTGTCAAGTTCATCTTCAACTTCGTGAGCAAGACCAGCGAACTGCTCTTAGCAGCCGGAATTGTGGTCAGCACCGCTAACTTCTTAACCGACGGCGATGTGATGAGCCACAATAAGGCACTCTCGGATGCCTGGTCGTGGGCACAGGCCATAGCCATCGATTCAAGTTTAGGAATCGTGTTTGTGAACGCCTTTGTAGCCATAAGGGAGCGTGAGAAGATCAAGGCTATCGTTTTTATCATGCTCACGGCACTGCTTGCGACTGTAGCTGGTCTCATTACCCACTTCGATGCCCTCGCACATGCAACGGGATTGTCTGTCTCAGATAAAAGCGTTTCGGGAATCATCCCTTTGTGGGTAATGACGGCGCTCAGATCGGTAGCGGTCATCGGCTTTTTGCTGGCCTCGCGGCTCAAGAACGTCTCTTTTAACGAGCTACGCCGTGAGTTGACTCGGCGAACACAGCAGGATTTCGAGCAGT
>DAHVFL010000546.1 GCA_027316975.1 Chloroflexota bacterium
TTCCTGAACTAATGAGCGCGACTTCACACTTACCCGCGCGAATAGCAGCCACAGCATGGTTCAGGTGCGCCTCAAACGAGGAACCGCCAATAGAAGTGCTGTCACTATAACGCGGAAATATGCGCAAGTATTCGCACAGCATAACCGTCGGCATCCCCATCATCTGCGAGCTGCAAAAAACGCCATCAATCTCCTCTTTGCGCAACCCGCTATCTTCCAGCGCGCGCATCAAAGCCTGCGCGTGCAACTGCATCTCGGTCATGTTGGGAACGCGCCCATAATCCGACTCGGCAACACCGGCAATCACAATCCGTCCAGTATACGCGGGCATGGGGTATACGTTCCTTTCTCGCTCGTAGTGGGCTGTCAGGCGGCCTATATACCACGAACCTGTTGAAAACTGACGACCTGATCCGCCCAGGTCTGTCCTGTTATCAAAGCAATCACCTCGACGCTTCCCCTCAGTATTGATATAATGGTGATAAGATAAGAAGCAACTATTCTATCCGATTGGTAACAAATACATGGCATCACATAACAACCTGGTCATCGGGCAATCCGGCGGCGCAACCGCCGTCATCAATGCCAGCCTGGTCGGAGCCGTCAATCGCGCCATGCAGGATGGGCGTATTGACGGTATTTACGGCATGAAGTACGGCGTGCAAGGGCTGCTACGCGAAGAACTCATTGACCTGCGGCGCCAACCCGCTGACCTGTGGCCGCGCCTCTTACATACTCCTTCGGCGGCGCTCGGTTCGTGCCGCTACAAGCTGCAAGACGAAGACCCCGCGCGAGTTATTGAGATACTGCGTCGTTATGATATTCATATGCTGCTCTATATCGGCGGCAACGATTCAGCCGACACGACTCATCGTATAGCGGAAGCAGCGTCGCATATGGGTTACGACCTGCGAGCCATCAGCGTACCGAAAACCATCGATAACGATCTGCCCCGGACCGATCACTGCCCCGGCTATGGCAGCGCCGCGCGTTTTATTGCCCTGGCCACCATCGATTCGACCATGAACACTAAATCGATCCCCTGGCACTATCCCGTCAAAGTAATCGAGACGATGGGACGCGACGCCGGCTGGTTGACCGCATCAGCCGCGCTTGGGAAGCGTAACGAGG
This sequence comes from Chloroflexota bacterium, assembly GCA_027316975.1. GTDB lineage: Bacteria > Chloroflexota > Ktedonobacteria > Ktedonobacterales > Ktedonobacteraceae > CF-113. The sequence continues at coordinate 1,132 of DAHVFL010000546.1, forward strand.
ACGACGCGCCGCATATCCTGCTCATCCCCGAACAGCCCTTTAACCAGCAGCGATTCTTGCAACAGGTCGAAGAAACATATCGCAGGGTCGGATACGTTATAATTGTAACGGCTGAATCGGTGCGCGATGAACAGGGACAGGCGCTCGGCGCGGCTGGACAGGTGGGACTTGATGCCTTCCAGCATCCACTTTTGAGCGGCGCGGCTCAACAACTGGTAGAATTAGTAACGAGGGAACTAAAGCTGCGGGCGCGTTTTGAGAAACCGGGCGATTTACAGCGCATGGCCTCAAATTGTATCTCGATCACCGACCGCGACGAAGCCTACCTGGTAGGAAAGATGGGTGTGCAGGCCCTGCTTGACGGCGAACATGATAAAATGGTGACATTACTACGCCACAGCGAGCCAGCCTATCATTGCGCAACCGGTCTGGTAGCCCTCAGCGAGGTAGCAAACGTGCAACGCTTGATGCCCGATAGCTACCTGAACAGCGCCAAAACGATGGTCACACGGGCATTTTACGACTATGCGCTACCGTTACTTGGAGAAGCATTGCCAGCACATGCAACGCTGGAACAGATAGGAATATCACAATGAGCAAAATTCGACGAGCCATTCTGGTAGTACTGGATGGCGTAGGCGCGGGCGCGAATCCTGACGCGCAAAGCTACGGCGATGAAGGTGCAAGTTCGCTTGAGCATTGCGCGCAGGCCGTCGGCGGCCTGCACCTGCCAAACCTGGGCAGCATTGGCCTGGGCAACATCACCCCCATCATGGGGACGCCGCCCAACGAACATGCGCGAGGCTCATTCGGGCGCATGGCCGAGTCGGGCGCGGGCAAAGATAGCACAACAGGTCACTGGGAAATGG